>JANOXZ010000772.1:0-2959 GCA_031418695.1 Synechococcales cyanobacterium VAR_35_metabat_10 | reverse complement strand
TGACGATCGAACCAATAACACCAGTGCCGGTCAAACCAACAGAGCTGATTCAGCTAAACTGTAATGACCACTTCGACTTCATCATGGCTAATCCACGTCTCAAAAAACTCATCGAATACCTCTACCCCTACCGGCTCACCGTCTGGCAAGGAGTTGGGGCACTACTGATCGTCAACCTACTCAGTGTCTGGATTCCCCTTTTGATCAAAGATGCGATCAACCATCTCAAAGCAGGTTTCAATTACACTGACATTGTTAACATAGCCATCTTGACCATTTTCTTGGCTTCGATCGTCTGGGTGGTGCGAATGATTTCGCGCCTGTTGATTTTTGGAATCGGGCGACGAGTACAGGCCGACTTAAAGCAGCGGATTTTTGAGCATGTTTCTAACCTCGATGGAGCCTACTTTTCTACCACCACTGTCGGCGATCTGATCAATCGATCGACCAGCGACGTAGAAAATATCATGCGCTTGATGGGCTTCTCGCTGCTAAGCATTTTCAATATTATTTTTGCTTACGCCTTTACCCTACCTGCAATGCTCTGGATTAGTGTGCGGTTGACCCTGCTGTCACTGGCTATCTATCCAATCATGCTTATCACAGTGATGCTCTTTAGTGGTAGATTGCGCCAAGAACAAGCCGAAGTACAGGAAAGATTATCGGACTTGAGTGAGCTGATTCAAGAAGATATGAGCGGCATTACTCTGATTAAAATTTATGCCCAAGAAGAAAACGAGCGGCAGGCTTTTGCTCAGCTCAATACCAAAGTATTTGACTCCAATTTGCGCTTAGCTCAATCCCGGAATACCGTGTTTCCGATTATCCAGGGCTTAGCCTCGATTAGTCTATTGGTGCTGCTGTGGCAGGGGAGCAAGGCAATCACCAGTGGTGAAATTCAGGTTGGTGATTTTTTGACGATGATCATTTATGCCCAAAACCTAATTTTCCCTACGGCTTTGCTGGGCTTTACGATTACCGCTTTCCAGCGAGGTGAAGTGAGCATCGATCGAGTGGAATCGATCATGGCTGCTAAGTCACAGATTTTTGATATTCCCAACAGCATTGATTCTGGCAAAGTGGTTGGTAAAATTACGGCTCAAAACCTATCGTTTACCTATCCGGGGGCAGAGCAGCCTGCGCTGCGCAACGTGAGTTTTGTGATTAATCCCGGCGAAAGAATCGCGATCGTTGGGCCGATCGGTTCAGGGAAATCTACGTTAGTCAACACTATTCCTCGGCTGCTGAATGTCAAGGCAGGTCAGCTATTTGTGGATGATACCGATGTCACTGCTTTGACTTTGGAAAGTCTGCGCCGATCGATTACTTTTGTACCCCAAGAGAGCTTTTTGTTTAGTACTACTGTGGCTAACAATATTCGCTATGGTGATCCATTAGCTGATGATGTGCAGGTGGTAGCAGCAGCCAAGCAGAGCCAAATTCATCCAGAAGTGATGAACTTCCCACGTCAGTATGAAACTCTGGTGGGAGAACGTGGTATTACTCTTTCTGGTGGACAGCGACAGCGTACTTCGATCGCCCGGGCTTTGTTGATTGATGCCCAGATCTTGATTTTGGATGACGCGCTATCTAGCGTTGATAACCAGACGGCAGCGACGATTTTGCAGAACTTGGCTGAGGGAACGCAGCGAAAAACAGTGTTGTTTGTTTCTCACCAGCTTTCGGCGGCGGCTTTGGCCGATCGGATTTTAGTAATGGACAAGGGTGAGATTGTGCAGACTGGCTCCCACAATGAACTTATAGATAAACCCGGACTTTATCAGTGGCTTTGGAGTCAGAATCAATTGGAGGAAATGTTGAGCTAATTGTCTAAACTGTAATTAGGATGATTATGTGATGGACTATGATTAAATTTGTGATTAAATTGGGAAAAATCATAGTCCATCAATCCGATAAATCACAGCTTAGACCTTATGATGTTTACGCATAGCCGCCGCCACTTCATCCAAATCCGATCGATCTAAAATCCAAGCTTGCTGCTGACGCAGTTTTAGCTTGCGCCTAATCACCATGGCTTTGCCTAGAGTAAGAGCTACTTCCTCAAAATTTTCGCCGCATCTTTTAAAATGCACTTCCCAGCCCCCGGCTACCAACTGACCTTTGATTTGTACCAAAGCAATAAAGTCTTCCAACCGGCCTTCATCTAAAATAGTGCGCGCTTGATCAATATTAGCTTTATCAATAGTGCCAAGCCGATCTGCGCGATTAAACCACCGATCGGCCATTTCACTAAAAGGAGCCGAGACTCGCCAGCGACTCATTAAAGTAGTGATGCCACAAATAGTGAGGAGTTCAATTACCCAATTGAGCCATACGCCTTGATCTTTGACGACAATTGGTGAGCTGTCACTACGTTTTTTACCGACAATCACCAAACCATTTTTGGATTGTTGATGTAAATATCCCCAAAAGCCAGCATGACCAGTGTGATCGACAATTGATCGATCTAAATCGGCGGCTACTTCGGCCTTTTCGATCGGCGAAGCTCCATCTGCCCAACCGATTTTTTCGGATCGATAGAGCAGATAACCACCGTACAGAAAGACCCCATAAATCACCAATCCTGTCAGCAAACCACTAATGGTGGCGACCCAAGGATTACGGATCTTGCCTTGGCCGATCGCCCACAGGTTTAAACAACCGCCTGCTAAGCCCATCAACAGCGGAAACAACAACACCAAATAGGCTGCTTTGGATACGCCAAAAGCTAGCGCCCCGATAGTTATTGCTCCACCGGTAGCGCAGAGAAATAGTAACCCTAAGCCCAAAAAGGGCATCTTGTTACTGTAACGATATTTTTTCATGCATTCATGGGTTCATTTTCGCTCAGATCACTAAGCTAACCGTCGATCGAGTGCCATTGTCCAGCTCTGAGTTATTTCAGCTAAGCTTAGATTTATAGAACCTTCTTGAGCAGTAATTTGGAGCTGATCGCCAC
>JANOXZ010000771.1:0-14522 GCA_031418695.1 Synechococcales cyanobacterium VAR_35_metabat_10 | reverse complement strand
GCCGATCGAAGCTTTCTGGCAAAAGTCCCCAGTAGCTAAAGATATTGATCCGGCTTTGTTAGAGGCGATGCGTTATCAAGACCATTTGTGGTCGGTGCCTTTTGGTACTAATAATATGGGGATTTTTTATCGGCCAGATTTGTTTAAGACTGCTGGCATTACTGAATTACCTAAGACTTGGCCAGAATTGCGCCAGGTAGCCAAAAAGTTAACAGATAAAGATCGCCATGGCATCGTATTGCCCTTGGGCAAGGGAGAATGGACGGTGTTTAGCTGGTTGCCGTTTATGTGGAGCGGAGGGGGTAGCTTGGATGGATCAAGTGTGAAATTGAATAATAGTGGATCGATCGCTGCTCTCCAGTTTTGGCGCAGTCTGTTAGATGATGGTTCAGCGGTACTTTCGACTCCAGAGCGGGGCTATGAGCTAGATAAGTTTTTGGCTGGTAAGGTGGCTATGCAGGTGACGGGGCCTTGGACGTTGGGACAGTTAGGGTCTACCAAATCTCCCTATGGGGTAATGCCAATTCCGGCGGGGGTAGAATCTCATACGGTGGTAGGAGGTGAGCATCTATTTATGATGAAGACTACGCCAGATCGATCTCAGGCGGCCTGGGAATTTATGGAATATGCTTTAAGCCCAGAGTTCCAAACCCAATGGGCATTGGGCACTGGCTATTTACCGGTGAATCTGAAGGCACGACAAAGCCCAGAGTATCAAGACTATGTGGCCAAGACACCAGGATTGCAGGTCTTTCTAGATCAAGCTGCGGTCGGTAAATCGCGGCCAATATCTACCGGGTATCCAGAAATGTCGGAGTTGTTAGGGAGATCGATCGAATCGGTACTGATGGGCAAAGAAACACCACAACAGGCTTTGGCAAAAGCCCAAAATCGCTGGGAATTGGCAGTGGTCGATCAATAGAAATTTAGCGAAATCACTTACCAAATCCCAATTTTTTCTTCCTTTTTGTGGATGGCGTTTTTGCCAGTAGCTCAGATGTAAAACCACCTTTATCTTGAAGCTTCAACCGATGAATTCTTCGCCGTTGGTAGTCAATTATCTCTGTTGCTAGAGGATGATCTGGATCGATTTTTAAATGAGAAATAGAAATAACCATCTTTTCTTGACTGTTGGAGAAAGACGGTGAATCTTCGAGAGCGCAAATAATTCCTCCGGTATCACCAGAGTAGAACAGACTTTCAACTACAAATTCTGCATCTACCTGGACTGATTCGCCTCGATCGAGTAAGAACCTCAAGAAAAATTTGGTAGGAAAAACTTTGAATGGCAAAGTATCTTGTAATTTATCAGTTAAAGCTTGAGCTTCAACAAAATCATCGATTTGCATCATGTTTAAAATACTCCCAACTTATTTAAGTCTACAACACCTTACATTACTTTATTTAGACAGTGCTCAACTGAAACATTTAAATCTGACCTAGCAGCTTGTCGGAGTGAAACCCCAGAAGCCTTATCCAGTAAGCAATTACCTTGTAAAGCCTTGATAGCTGTAATCCAGTAACAGTCTGCATTATAGATTATTATCCCGACAGGCTGCTAGAGATCATCGCTTCTTGCCGATCCTGAACTCTATGCGATCTGAAGCATTTTTACGTTGTGGATGAGAGATTTATCAAGGTGAAGCTGCTTGGTTGCACATGGAACAGCAGGGCTGGTACTGTCATATCTAAATTTATCGAGTTGGATTTATAACAAGATCGTGATTTCCAACGGTCAAGATAGTTATACAATTGATTTTTCTGATTAAGGTGAAGAAATATTCACTACTAATTATTTAGATGCAGCGCGCCACGCTTGTCAGCATATCCATCAGAAGAAGGACATGCTGAGGTAATGTTTTTGCAAAAACTATGATTTCTCAGCAGGCAGGTTGGTAGTGCGAGATTTAATCATGGTTAATTGTTCCTGTGCAAACATACGCACCTGTTCATCTGGGTCATTGTTAGATCGATCGAGCAACAATTCCAAGATCTGGGGGCGACCAGGATAGTTTTCCACAATGGTTTTCAGTGCAGTTTGGCGCGGATTATCGTCCATGGAACATTGCCATTGAAAGGGATCATTCTGAGCCATGTCATATAAAAATTCAAACATTTGTGGTTGATCTTTACAGCCTTTGGTCAACGACTGGAGGGCAATGCGCCGCACATATCCATCATGATCATTTTGCGCCAGGTTTTTAAAAATCGGCAAAGTTTCTGGATCATCTTGCCAGCCTTGGGCTAAAGTTTCCACTGCCGTATACCGCACATCCTCATCATGATCATTTTGGGCCAAATGCTTAAAAATCGGTAGAGTATCCAGATCATTTTTCCAACCTTGAGATAAAGCACCTACCGCTTCGCGGCGCACATATCGATCGTCGTCGTGTTGAGCCAAATATTTGAGGATCGGCAAAACTTCTGGATCATCCTTCCAGCCTTGAGTCAAAGTTTCTACAGCGGCGATGCGCGCATAGGTAATTAAAGTAAAACCATCATCTTCTGCCTCACTATATTGAGCGAGTTCCTTGAGCCAAGGTAAAGTGCTGGGGTCGTCTTTCCAACCAGCAGCTAAAGCTTGCACTGCGGCATAGCGCACTGCCGGATTATCACCAAATTGAGCGATGTGTTTAATGGTAGACATCACTTCTGGGTTGTCACTCCAGCCAGTGGCTAAAGCTTGCACTGCGGCGTAGCGCACGGCGGGATTATCGCCGCATTGGGCAAGATACTTGACGGTTAACAATATATCGATATCGTCTTTCCAGCCAGTGGCCAAAGCTTCTACTGCCGCACAGCGGACGGTGGGGTTATCACCGCGCTGGGTGAGGTGTTTGATGCTAAATAACACCTCCGGATCATCTTTCCAGCCTTGAGCCAATGCTTGAACTGCGGCACAGCGGACGGTGGGATTTTCACCTCGCTGAGTGAGGTTTTTAATAATTGGCAACACATCGGGGTCATCAATCCAGCTTTCAGCTAATGCCTGGATTGCAACACAGCGCACTGTCGGATCTGGATCGTTTTGAGCATGGTCTTTAATCCAGGGTAGAACTTCTGGGTCATCCTGCCAATTTTGGGCTAAAACGGTTACGGCAGCACAGCGAAAGTCTTGATCATCACCGTTTTTTGATTGGTCTTTGAGCCAAGGTAAGACATCTGGGTTTTCTTTCCAATCTTGAGTCAATAGTTCGATAGCTCTGCTGGCACCTTCAGTGATAGCTTCGCCTGCGCTTCCGGTAATAGCTGCCAAACGAAAGTCTTGTTCATCATCTTGAACACGACCAGTAAATTTATAGATCAACTCTGCTCGGCTGAGCTTTAATAGCAGCGGCGTAAACTCTGGCGGGGGCAGCTTGACTATGTTGGGAATCAGGGCAGCAAGATCTTTATCTAAAGAGCCAAAACGATTTGACAGTAAGCTTTTTACTACAGATCCGTGAGCATTTTTGGTAAGTTGGCTCACGTACTTGATGAATAAAGAGGATTCAGCTAGTTTCATCGGTAACTCCGTTCCATTGGTTGCTCGATCGACAAGGTTTTTGCTGGCTCATATTCATCCCTATTAGTCAAAGCTTCAACGTTAATACATTGTGTTCTCTTGACCTTAGGCTTATTTGAACGCAGCTAAAATTCCTGGGTTGTAATCGCTGAAAAATAAGCTGGTTTTGCTTAGGTATTTGCTGGATTTGTTAACCCTAAAATATCTCTAATAAAAAGATCTGGATTTTTCCAGAGCTGTTCACTGAGATGTGTTTGAACACCATACAGAGATGGTGCTTAAGCCAAGATTCTCTACAAGAAGAATCTTGATGAAGGAAATGATCACACACACGACACGTTAATGATACTGACCATGACAAGGTCAATTACCCATAGGATACTACAGTATGCGCGATTTTTGTAAAAGTCAACATAGATCAAAAAAAATCTAGGCTTGAACAGCAGCATAAAAATATTCAGTCCCTATACTTCTTATTTTTTTGAGAGTAAGATAAAACTTAATTACTATTTAAAAAAGTCAAAAGCTTTGCCAGAAAACAGTTTTCGGCTGTCACGAGTCAACTTGTTGGGTTAGCTAAGCCTATCTCTACAGGTTTTATAATGCCCGAAAACTAATATTTCTGTTTGGCAAATACCGGATCTAATAATTTGCATAAGCAGCAAATCAGAACACAAACACCTCTAAAATACCAAGCATTATCCAAGGATGAAGTAAAATGTATTATTTAGTGCGTCTCTGATATTACCAGTGATTCTATTGCTTTTTCACTGGTGATCGCATTGACAAAGGTTTGCATAGCTGTAATAAACACTATATGGATAGCGATGCTAGGCTAACTGGAACTTTTTGGCGAATAATCTTACTCATAAGCAATACATTAATATTTTGTGAGCAATACTGAGTTTCCTGCATCCCGCACTAGTACTATGAATCTTGCCGCAAGTATGACAATTTTAAATCTTTCGTTCTAATGCTTCTCGCACATCTTTGTAGACTTCATTGAAAGTTCGGAAAGATTCCTGAGAAATTTCTTCACAGACCAAGGCCGCTACGGCTTGAGCAAAAATTTTATCGAGTTCTTGTTGCTTTTGAGATACAGCTTGTTGATCGGTTCGATCAATATTCAAACAACTCACCGCCAATTTAATATATTCATCGGTTTTGTCCTTTTGATTTTGTAGAATCTTGACTCTTAGACCTACTAACCCAGAGCCAATCAAAGTCGTGCCACTAATAATTAAGCTAATTAAACTAGAATGTACCTCTAAAAAAGTTGGTTTATTTCGGTCAAAGTAAGCCGTCACCCCCGGATGCACCGCCACATTAATTTCATCAGTCAAATTTGGCCGACTAATTTTAGCCACCAATGGCTTCAGATCGGCAAACTCCGCTGGAATTGCCGCCATAATTTGCTGACGCTGCTCATTTAAAATCCGCGAAATCTCTCGCACCACCCAGTCATCAATCTGCCGATCGACCACCAATAGATGCTCTACTCCCACTGTTTTTAGATCTTGGGGTGGAATTGCCGGGTTGCCTTGATATGACCCTTGGGGCACGATCTCTGCCTGGAATGCTGGGTACTTAAGGCTCATGGCTTCGGCTTGTGCGATCGGTAACAACTGTCCCTGATACTTTTGCACAAACTCAGTAATTGCTGGACTGCCCGGTGCTCTTGCGCTGAACAAAGCATCGATGCGGCCTTCCCGAAAAGCAGCGCTGACCTGTTGTTGATTGGTGCCTACAAACTGTAAATCTGCCAGAGTTAAACCATAGTGATTAGCTACTTCTAAAAAAGAATGGAATTGGCCGCTGGTAGGAGCTAGACCAATTTGTTTGCCTTTTAAATCCACGAAATTATGGATAGCCGAGTTTCTATTGACCACTAACAAAAACAAATCTCGATATAGCACCGCGATCGCCCTAGCTGTATCTCCTGTAGGCACATCAGCTTGGACGGTAGCTAGTTGTACCCTGTTGGTTTCTAGTAGACTAATGTTTTCTACGGTGCCACCAGTGGCAACGACCTTGAGCTGAATGCGTGGTTGATTAGCCGAAACCACCTGGGCGATCGCCTGACTGAGCACATAGCTCTCCGATCGGGCATCACCGGCAGCAAAATCTAGGCGATAGACTTTGTTGGTCTCAATGAACTTCCAAAAGATGAAGAGGCTCAAAGTTACAACGACGATCGCCAGTACAATTTGTTGAATTAAACACTCACTAATTTTAGGCAAACAATGATTCTCCTAGCTTTGAGATAGCCGCTTGACCCCTTCACCACCTAAAAGCCGATCGACCTCCTCCAAATAGGCTGGAATCTTGGCCGCATGGGGACTATCTTTCAAACAGGCTGTCAAATCATATTGACCAACATCGGTAGCCCGCGCTCCTGGAAACCAGTGACCGCCGTTTTCGAGTAAGTTGTAGCGCAACTGGCCATATTCTTCCATATCGTAAGCTAATGCCAAATTTCGTAGCCATAAAATTGCGGGGATATTGATATTTCCTGGTGTCTCACTATGTTCTGGCAATCCATCGCGCCAAGTTCGATACCAGTTTTCACCTAGTTTATTGATCGCCGCCTGTTCCAACCGTTGAATAATGGGTGGCAAAACTTCCTCCGCTTGATCGAGGAATTCCAAGGTCTTAATATGCTCATCAAAGTCACTAGGCACTGAAGCCCCTACACTCAGGGTATGTACCTGGGGATGACTCAGACAAAATAGATTATTGAAAACCATCGGGCTGAGCGGCTGACAGAGTTCTACTAACTTGGCCGAGGGTTTATTGAGTAGGCCGCCTTTGTTGGTGGGGCTGATAATAAATACCCCCATATCGTGCTTAGTGGCAGCTTCGATCGCCGCCCAGTTGTTTTGATTAATGTAGTACCAATGCAAATTTACATAGTCAAATTCGTTGGTCGCAATGGCCTGACAAATAACCTCAGTAGGAGCATGAGTCGAGAAGCCCACATGGCGCACCCGCCCAGATTTTTGTAGTGCTCTGGCTACTTCTAAGCAGCCACCGGGACGCAAGGTTTTCTCTAATAGTTCAGCATTATTGATGCCATGAATGCCTAATAGATCTACATAGTCGAGCTGTAGTAGCTCCATCGATCGATCAAAGTTGGCTAAGAATTTTTTGGGATCATCTTCTGGGCCAATTTTGGTCTGAAAAATAAAGCTCGATCGATCGAGCTTTGGTAAAATTTGGCCGAGTTGCACTTCCGAAGACCCATAAAAGCGGGCGGTTTCGATGTGGTTAATGCCCAGCTCTAGCGATCGACGAATAGTAGCTTCCAGGTTTTGCTGATTGTCAGCAGGAATTTCAGGCATCCCAATGTCTTGCCATTTGTATTGGTAACGCATTCCGCCGCAAGAAAAAACGGGGATGGATAGCTCGGTACGGCCAAAGCGACGGTATTTCATGGCGGATGTGATCTCTCAGCGACTCTTGCACTAGGATATCGCAAGCTGCTAGCTTTGGGGTTCTGTGGAGGGTGTTTCAGTGGCGGTCGGTTCGCTGCTGAGGTATTTGCCATCGATTAAGAAAGACCCTCGATCGAACTTCACCACCCAATGCTCTCCGGGCTGGCGCGAAATTACAATGCCGGTTGCTCCCACTGCGATCAACTGCCCTGGTCGTAGCATGGGCATAGGATCAGCGGTTTTAACATAGGGTGGTTGACTGGCTAGGCAAACTGTTTCGCCGATGGTGAATTCTGTAGACATGACTGGGTATGGTATATGACCAAAAGTATAGATGAATTTTGGCTCAGGCTTCAGCAATTGCGATGATGGGCAACGAAATTTATTGATCCATCGATTGCAAAAGTTTTTGTTAGGATTGCAATAACCTACCACCATCATTTTTATGAGATACTTAACTGCTTTTTCGGTATTTGCTGGTCTGTTATGCCTGCCATTGCCTGCACAAGCTGGATTTTGGGCATTTGAGAAAAAGTTTGCAGGCAAGAAAAGTGTTTCTTATAACGAAATAATTCAGGTAATTTATAACCATGTCGATCGCACAGCTAAGTCACCGAAGGGCGAAGTACCTGCTGATTTCAAAGAGGTTTTTCAGGCTGTGTTTGAACCTGCCGCCGTCAAAATTCCTTTTCGGACAGTAACCGTAAAAGGATCAGACAGAAAGATTTTGGAAGATGGTGTAATCTATTTTGCCAAAGGTCAACTTGTCGTGAAACATAATTCAACCTTGCCCAATGCCAATATCCCAGATTTTGCGACGATCGGAGATAAGCTGTATGCCTGGAAACCGGGTGAGAAAAAAGGAGAAATTCTCAAGCGCTTTACTGGAGACACGATCGAATTAGTAGATTATTTGATCGATCCAGCACTGTTGATGCGCTACACCTATTTTGACTACAAACGTAGTTCAAAAGATTTCACAGCAAGCAATATTCAAAACACTACCACCATTCTTCGCAAGAATGCTCCCTATGGGTTTGCAGGGATTCGGTTTGACTCAGCGCCTCTATGGCTCGGGACTAATATGATTGCTAGTTGCAAAACCGAAACTTGTCCAGCAATAACGGCAGATACTGAGCTAACTCAAATTGAGATCGATCGGCCAATTCCCATTTCCCAAATTCCAATTGAGTTACTAAAGCTCCCCAAAAATGTAAAATTCACTCAGTCAGCAGGAAGTATCGATAACTATCTCTTGTATTTGTAACATGTTGAACACAAAAGTATAGTTGTTTTATAAGGTGTACATTGCTATCATCTAACGATTGCACTACGTGAACCGTTAGGTCGTCCGCAGGACTTAAGACTAGCTTGTTAAACCTAATCTTTTGCTTATGAGAACCTTTGTTTCTGTTGATGATGCTTACGTTTTTCTTAAAGAATTAGGAGCATCCTCAAAATTAATCGTTCATGTAAAATTAGTTGCTGAAGCATCGGAGTTGTTGATTGCCAAGCTGCGTTCATTGAATATTGGGTTTGATATTAGTTTTGTTAGACTGGGTGTGGCTTTCCATGATGTAGGCAAAATATTGCATCCAGAAGAATTGCAGATTAAAGGAGTTAATCATGAAGCTGCTGGTGAGCAATTGCTGCTTACAAATGGCATTGATGCCGCATTAGCTCGCTGTTGTCGTTCTCATGGTCAATGGCAAACTATGGAATGTACTCTAGAAGAACTATTAGTGGCTTTGGCAGATACCTTGTGGAAAGGAAAGCGCAACCAAGATTTAGAAAACCTAGTCGTGAAGAAGTTGTCGAAACAGTACAGTAAGGATTATTGGGAGCTATTTATGGAAATGGATGCATGTTTTGAGGAAATTGCTGAAGATGGCTATTCTCGGTTACTGCGTAGTCAGATTAGATTATAAAAATGGGAGTAGCTTACTTGCAAGATGTGATTTTCTGAAATTCAATCATCCTCATCTTCCGATTCCTCACTATCCCATTCTTCATCAGGATATTGTTTGGGCGCTTTGCCATGAGATTCCAGAATTTTGCCAGATGATGATTCTATATCAGTAACTAGATCATCCTCTTCCACATTTTCTAACAAAATATCAAATCGCCAACAGTCTCCAAAGTCAAATAGATACTGTATTACAGATCCTATCCTTAGTGGTATATCGCCAATTTGTACTTCATCTGTAGAAATTTCATCCTCACTATAAGGATGGCTGACATTTTCGGTGTGACCAATCAAGTCAGTATAAGTGAACATATCCAAATGATCGTCATCAAAATCTACTGACTCCAAGATCAATCTACTAAAGTCCCAAAGTGTGGCATCACCAGCCATCGCAATTCTTCTCCAACATTTGCCGAGCGACACCTTAAAAATATGCAGACCTGCGCGAAATGGCATGGTAGGAATCGACAGTGTTTGTTGCCATTCTGGGAAATAATAGCTGAGCAATGGCTGCGCAATGCTACTAATCTTGCGGATCTCAGCCTCCCTACTAAATGATAAAAAATTGTTCATGTATAGCTCTACAAACCATTCCATAATGGCTTTTCCCCAAGGCAATATCTCGATCGACTTGATGCGCCAGCCTTTGTCTACATCAGGTTTCCCATGGTTAATTCTGATCAGTCCAAACATTTCCATCAATGCTATGGAGTAATAATCTAAAGAGTAGGTGAAGTTGTCTTGTTCAGCATAGTTAGCAAAAGAATTTTTCTTTTCTTTCATCACCCTCGGCCATCTCATCAGAATCCTAGATCCTTCTGTGAAAGAACTTCTTCCTTGACTCTCGCCCAGGGTATCACCATAGGACTTGACCAGCCAAGCTTCTAGCAGGGTAAAGTAGCGCTCTGTGGGGTTCAATTGCTGCCAAGCAGGTAATATTTCTTGGTTAACAATTAGTTTTTGTGATTTGCCTTGCCCTGTCACCAACACTAAACCAGTGGTTCTTAACAGCAAGTACAGACCATGAATGGAAGCATAAGATTTTTGACTTGGCCGTTTCAGTGCGGTTTCGATCGGCTGACAAAGACGTTGATTAATTTCTGGCAGAAGCTTGTTGGGAATATGGCAAAGTTTGCCGCTACTCAGGATTCCATCAGCTCCAATGATATCCAATAAAGTCTGAAAATCTTGGGTAATAGATCCAGGTTCGCTGGCTGTAATGGTTTGAGATTGGAGGATGCCAACGATTTCATTTGACAACTTTGTCTCTGGTTTACCATCTAAACGGTTAATTTCATCAAGAAAAGCCATGGTACATTGTTAGTGAGGTTATATTTATTTTGCAATTATTAGGCCAGATGAACTAATGGAGTTTGGGAAGTTCAGTCGGCAATATGGGGAATAGGTACTTAACAAAGATTGCGGTCAAAGCAGCCAAAGCGGCTAAGGCTGTACCACGGAAAATGAAGCCCCAGAATCCCAACTTGGTGCGTTCGTCTAGCTGATCAATCTTTCCAGTAAGCTTTGCTTCAACAGTGTTAATCTGCCCTTCTAGCTTGGTTTCAATGTGATCAATTTTTCCTTCTAATTTGGCTTCAAGGTTGTCGATTCTTCCCTCTAATCTGGCGAATTTAGTATCAACATTCGCAAATCCCACCCGCATCTCTAGGGTTAGAGCGGCAATTGCCTTGGTATTAGCTTCGATACCTGCGGTTAGCGAAGCTACCGCTGTTTTGATTTCTTGGATATCTGTATCTGTGGCAGTTGTCATGTTAACCTCTGGTTATGTATCTGTGGATTCGATCGCGCTGCTGCAAACAGTCCGTTCGATCGAAACAGCCCTATTCTTTATTGGTTGGGGCTGTTTCGATTATATGACTACCATGGAATACTTTGGGATTATCTTTAAACTGCGCAGGTAACTCAAGCTTTGGCAGTATTGGGAATAGGTATGTGGCCAAAGCAGTCAAAGAAGCTAAGGCTATACCACGGAAGATAAAGCCCCAGAATCCTAGCTTGGTGCGTTCATCGAGCTGGTCAATCTTTCCTATAAGTTTTGCTTCAACAGTATTAATCCGACCTTCTATCTTGGTTTCAAGGTTGTCGATTTTTCCCTCGAGCTTGGCAAATTTAGCATCGATCATTTGATTGTCAGGAGCTTTTTTCATAGGGGTGACCTTTGCCATGATTTTGTAGCCAGTGGTATTGACTGAAAGATTCTTGGTCGGCTCAGAGGGCTTCTAACCGACTGAACCAAAGATAGTTGAAGATGCCAATGGAAAGCTAGGGTTTTTTTTCCTACTTTATCAACATGATCACAAAAACTTCTCGCTAGTCTTTTTTTTAGTCTTTTTGGCCAAAAAACGGAGTTCTTTCAACACACTTTTTTTGTATTCTTCATTCACACCGACAAGGCGATCGAGTGCGTCTTTCACGCCCTGACTATCGCAAGAGTTCACAATTTCTTCGATGATTAGCTTGCTTCCGATTGGGACATCAAAATCTGCATCCTGCCTACCAAAAAACTTCATAAAGTTCTGGTGTCTTTTCTTGTCCATATCCAATCCCCCACGTAAAAACGTTTCATAAAGGTTTAGACGAGTTGTAGGTTGGATTTTGTAACTGGGCTTATTTTTTAACAATATGTACCGCCGCTCGTAATCGTCCCAGAGGAAACATAAAAATAAGTCAATATAACCATCTGGACGAGGATCGCTATGAGGTAACAGCTTTTTTTCGTAACATTCCATATATGCAAGTTTAATTAGTAGGTAGTAACTAGCAATTTTCTTTGCTGATAGAACAAGATGTTTTATCAGCTTTGGTGGATTAGGAAACACAAATATTTGAGTCTCAGCAAGTAATTGAGTCTCAGCAAGCAGTTCATAGTCAGGTAATCCGTGATATTGAAAGCTGCATAGTAGGCTATAAACTAGTCTCCATTCGTTTTCTAGCGAAAAGAATTCTGGAGAATCCAAACACCATCCCATTGTCTTGAAAAGATTCCTGGGCATGTATCCAAACCGAGGATCGGTCATTAAGCAGGTATCAAAAGTTGGTGCAATATATGGCGGATTGAAAGAGATCGAGTTCTTCTTGGTCGCATAGGGATAGGAATCGCTAGAAACAGCATGACCTTTCTCTACTGCTAGATTCATCAGCTTTCGACAATCTTCGGCTTTTCTGTATCTACTGTGGATTTTTGTACGGATATCCTCAGCATTCAGCCAGTCTTGCTCCTGCCCAAATTTTTCGATTAACCAATCTAGCTTTGATTCTGGGAAATCTGTCATAATTAGCCTCATTAATTATTTTTTTTATTCATCTTTTCCCGGTCAGCTTTGGTAGAGCTACCGGGTTTTTCATTAGTTCAAGCATATTAATTTATTGGGAATTTATCAACGTTGCCAAATTCCACAAACACAGATTTCTTATCGATCGAACCTGCATAATTCTTGTGCATCACCAAAGGACTATGCCCCGTAGCCTTAGCCACCGCAATATAATTTGCACCACCAGCAAGGCTGTGACTAACCGCTGTTGATCGCGTCTTACCCGGTGGACGGTATCGAACATCAACATCTTTCAGCACCTTTGCTCAAACCCTTGAACGGAAATTATCTCGATCGATTGGTTATCCCTTGAGATTGGTAAACACCAAATCTGATGGCTTCACAGATATAGACGCTGGTAAAAACGGGGTAAAAGTTAAACTCGATTGACCACCTCTGAACATTCACCAAGAATCCTAATTGAATACAACAAAGCTCCCAACGAGTAACTAGTACTCTCTGGAAGCCCTTATGTATCTTTCTTTCAACCTTAAGCGGGAGACGCGACTCGAACGCGCGACATTTACCTTGGCAAGGTAACGCTCTACCACTGAGCTACACCCGCGTTTTTAACGCTTATTGATAATGCCACAGTTCACACCCTCTGTCAACCATTTGCATTTAAATTCTCAGATAGACTACCGTGAAAGATGAAATCCCTGGTCAAAACTGGACTTTACCCATGCTCGATATTTTACTTCTTTCCAACGGTCCTGGCGAAGTTACCACCTGGGTACGACCAGTGGTAGCCGCTTTGCGGGAGCGCTTTAACACCAACGATGCCAGAATCTCGGTGGTGTTGTCGCCCTGCCCTAACTCCGGTGGCCGAGAAGCCGAGATTGCCTTGGCTTACCCGGGAGTCGATCGAGCACAAGCTGCCCAGCACTTCTGGAATTTTTTGCTCTGGGGCAAAACCGCTGATAACTGGGATTGGCATCCCCAGGGCATTGTGATTTTTCTGGGTGGCGACCAGATTTTCCCGGTGGCGATCGGGCGACGGTTGAAATATAAGACCTTGATTTATGCCGAATGGGAAGCACGTTGGTTTTCTTGGATCGATCGATTTGCGGTGATGAACGATAGCGCTGTGCAGAAAGCACCGGCTAAATATCTGGACAAAATCTCGGTGGTGGGAGACTTGATGGTAGAAGTGGGAGTAGCAGGACAGGCATCTTCCCCCTCTAATTTGATCGGCATTTTGCCCGGTTCTAAGGCGCAAAAATTACAAATGGGTTTGCCCTATATGCTGGCGATCGCCGAGATGCTAAAACAGGCCAAGCCAGAATTGGAATTTGTATTACCTGTAGCGCCCTCAATTACAGTGGAATACATTGCGCAGTTTGGCGACCGGATCAAAAACCCGATCGTCGATCTAGTGGGCGGAACTACGGCGACTTTGCATTCTGGAGAGCACGCTTATCTAGAGACGGCCAGTGGCTTAGAAGTACCGCTGTATACCGATTTTCCTGCCTACGAACCACTCAGCAAATGTATATTGTGTTTGACCACGATCGGCGCAAATACCGCAGAGTTGGCCGCTTTGGGAGTACCGATGATTGTGATGCTGCCGATCTATCAGCTCGATGCCATGCGCAGTTGGGATGGAATTCCCGGAATCTTGGCGCGCTTGCCAGTGGTGGGTAGCCCGATCGCCACTGCCATTAACTGGTTGGCATTTAAACAGCTCAAAGGGCGGAAGCTGGCTTGGCCAAATATTTGGGCTGGCAAAGAGATTGTGCCCGAGCTAATTGGTTATTTTACCGCCAGAGAAATAGCTGATGTGGCGATCGATCACCTCGACCACCCAGAAAAACTAGCGGAGATGAAAGCGAGTTTGAGTGCCGTGCGGGGTGTACCAGGAGCAGCCCAGAAGATTGTGGATATTGTGCAAGAACTTAGCGAGATGAAAAGTTAGGTTGGTATTTTAGATAGTTCTGAGGTACTATGCTGATTTAATGCCATCCATAAACTATCAACAACTTTCCGGTTGCTGGTGATAAAGAATGGTGTACATTAATCCTCTGTTACCCCCCGCAAATACCACAATGTCTCAACTAGACCTGTTAGGAGCAGACGAACGGATTATTCCTACTGCTTTGCACTCAGAAATGCAGCGATCGTATCTCGAATATGCGATGAGTGTGATTGTGGGCAGAGCCTTACCGGATGTGCGAGATGGCCTCAAGCCAGTGCATCGGCGAATTATGTTTGCGATGCACGAGTTGGGTTTGACACCCGATCGACCTTTTCGTAAATGCGCCAGGGTAGTCGGAGATGTACTGGGT
>JANOXZ010000770.1:0-5644 GCA_031418695.1 Synechococcales cyanobacterium VAR_35_metabat_10 | reverse complement strand
CAACACCAACACCACACCATCAATCTGGTTTTCAATAGTGCGATAGGGGCGAATTCGCAGTAAATACCAATAGCCTGCTTCGGTTTGCACTTCTAATTCTTTAATGCTAAGGGTGTCTAGCACCTCCGAGATCAACGGTTCTAAATCTGGAATGTTTAGGTTAGTTCTGATATCGCTCAACGGTCGCCCAGCATCGGTAGGAATAAAGTTAAACAACCGCTGTGCCACTGGAGTAAATCGCCTAATTCGTAAATCGTTAGTAAGCATCAAAATCGGAATATTGGTGCTAGCTAAAAAGTTAGTCAGGTCGTTGTTGAGCTGATACAACTCAGCATTGCGGCGACGCAGCTCTTCGTTAGTAGTACTCAGTTCTTCGTTAGTGGCCTGAATCTCTTCCTTGGCGGTTTCTAGCTCTTCATTCGTACTTTGTAGTTCTTCGTTACTCGATAAAATTTCTTCATTAGCAACTTTGAGGTCTTGATTGCCATGTTCATGCTCTTGAATAACAGCCTGCAAATACTCCTGCGTCGCGGTTCGTTCCTGAATAGCCGCAGCTAATTCTTGACGTAACCGCCTATTCTCTTGTTCTAAATCTCCTTCAATATCGGTTAACTCCATAGGAATAACGTCATTAATGGACGGTGGTGCATCTTCAAACAGCACCAAGAAATGTTGCTCTTCAGTCTCTGAAATTTTAAAAGGAATGACATGTAGATTGATATTATCAAAGCTTTTACTGGTTTCTTTGGCCAGTGGATCGCTTACTGGCAAACGCAATCTATTTTTGCTGACGGGTAAATGATTGCGCTGTGCTTGATAAATAGCAGCTCGTAACTCACTCAATAATTCTGGCCGCACTAAGTTAAATAAATTAAAGTTAGCCACCCCAGCTACCAATTTTAGATATCGATCAATTTCGCCGCGCAGTTGCAGCATCTGCATTTTGTCGTCAACTACCACCCCTACTGGGGCATAGCGATCAAAAATTAATTGATCAACTTTTTTTTGCAACTCCAAGTCTTCTGCTGGAGCCGTTATTGACTGGTCGCTAGCAAGAGCAGCGCCAATACTATTACTGGTCTTCACTGGATAGTTACTGGGGGTAAACGAAAAGGTATATTGGGTGGTACTGGGTTTTTTGGCGTAAATTCGGTACTTTTTATCAATTAAATTGAATAGGTCAGAATATTGGCCGGTACTTTCAGATGTGCCCAATAACAGAAAACCTGTGGGGTTGAGGCTGTAGTGAAAAATCGGCATTATGCGCTTTTGCAGCGAGCTGTCCAAATAGATCAACACATTACGACAGCTAATTAAATCTACGTTAGAAAACGGCGGATCACTGCCCAAATCTTGCCGAGCAAACACACAAAGCTCTCGCACGGCCTTATTGATATGATATCCTCCTTCCACAACATGAAAGAAACGGCGACGACGTTCTGGTAAAACCTCCACCATTTGATTTTCGGTATAAATGCCCGATCGAGCTTTGTCGATCGCCAATTCGCTAATATCGGTAGCAAAAATCTGGATCGGCGGTTGAGTAACTCGTTGTTCCAAAAATTCCAATAGACAAATGGCGATCGAATAAACCTCTTCACCTGTAGAACAACCCGCCACCCAAATCCGAATTGGAAATTCTGCTGACTTATTTTGGCTAATGGTGTGAAAAACCTTGGTTTTTAGTTGCTCAAAAGCTTCTGGGTCACGGAAAAAACTAGTAACATGAATCAAGATCTCTTCGTATAGCGCTTTAACTTCGGTAGGGTTCGTTTGCAAATATGCGGCGTAGTCTGCCAACTGTTCTAGCTTACACAACAGCATTCGTCGCTGAATTCTTCGATCAATGGTTTTGGGCTTGTAATGACTAAAATCTACGCCAGTAGTCGATCGCAATAGTCCAAAAATTGTTACCAGAGCATCTTGTGGTAAAAATGGCTCCACTGTCGTGAGCAGCGGCAAAGGGCTAGCTAACATCGGGTTACGACTAAGATGCACCAGTTCTTCGGCAATTTTGTCAGGTGGCAACACAAAATCCACATTTCCGGTGGCTACAGCAGAATTTGGCATACTGTCAAATTTTGCGGTGTTTTCACATTGGGCAAAAGTCACCCCCCCGGCTTCTTTGATTGCCTTAATTCCCAATGAACCATCTCCATCACCCCCCGATAAAACCACGGCGATTGCTTTGTGTCCTCGATCGGCTGCCAAAGAAGCAAAGAAAGCATCTCCGGGCATGTATTTACCAAACACTTTCTCGCGGGGTGAAAGTTCTAGCAGTCCTGCCAGCAAAATCATCTTAGTGTTCGGCGGAATTACATAAACCTGATTTGGCTCCACTTTCATGCCATTTTCTGCTTCTTTTACCAGCATGGTGGTTGCTCTAGCCAAAATCTCGGTCAGCAGGCTTTCGTGGTCAGGAGATAAATGCTGAATCAGCACAAACGCCATCCCCGTATCAGCAGGTAAATGGCTCAGTAATTGAGTAAATGCTTCTAAGCCCCCAGCAGAGGCCGCAATCCCGACCACCGGAAAAGGGGCTTCGATGGGTAGGGAAGTGGCTAGATTTGGATCTTGCTGCGCTACGTCGCTCTCATTCTCAATAGATTCTGTTGGTTGTAAAGAGTCAGAAATCATAGCACAATACTACATTAAAGTAGTAGTTTAAGAAAGCCTGATGAATCGTTACCACGCCGATTCATCGGGCTGGCTAACGGACTATGAATGTTGAATCTACGTGGCAAATATAGATTGTAACAGTAATATTGGCAATAAGATCTCTATCCATTGATAGAGATCTAAGCAAGCTATGACTCTGTGGAGTGACTATCTTGGTTGCCTCATGTTTTCAACTTTCTGATCCATTTCTAGATCTACGCCCTTACGTTGGTAAATTTCATAGGCAATTTTCTTTAAGGTTGGCAATTGTCTACCGAAGAACGACGAACCTAAGATACAAGCTAAGCCCGCAATAATTAAGGTGCTAGTCGCACCAATGCGATCGGCTAAAGCTCCACCTAAAAGACTGCCAAAAGGAGTTATACCCAAAAACGACATGGTGTATAAACTCATCACTCTCCCCCGTTTGTCGTCATCTACAATTGTTTGCAGAACTGTGCTACCTGCGGCGATTTGGAGAATTGCCCCTAGGCCGATCGGTAACATTGCCAGTAAAGATAATGGTAAAAAGCGCGATAGAGCAAAAGCGATTAAGCCAGAGCCTAAAATTGCTGGCCCGATGATGATTAATTTACCAAGTCCGATTACTGTCTTTCTGGTAGCCAAATAAATACCACCAGCCAAAGCACCAATGCCAGATGCTGCCATTAAAAAGCCTAATGTTTGGGCATCTCCTTTAAGAATTTTGTCCGCAAAAACCGGCACGAGTACGGTGTACTGCATCCCCATTAAGCTAACTAACGACGATAGTAATAAAATTGCCCGAATTGGTGGACTATTAAAGGCATAATCAAATCCTTCTTTAATAATTTTTAGTGGATTACCTTTTATTACTGCTACCCGCTTAGGCTTAAATCTCATAGCCAGTAAAGCTATAATCACGGCAATGTAACTGATCCCATCGATAAGGAAGCAATAAACCTCGCCAACTTGGGCAATGAGTAATCCACCAATCGCTGGCCCGATTAATCGCGCACCATTAAACATGGTTGAGTTAATAGCGATCGCGTTAGCTAAGTCTTGGCGATTATCGACTAATTCGATCACCAATACTTGTCTAGCCGGTGCATCGATCGCACTAATCATTCCTTGAAACAAGCTTAAAACCAAGATATGCCAAATTTGAATTACCCCAAAGGATGCTAGGGCAGCAAGGCTTAATGATTGAAACATCGCCAAAATTTGTGTCCCAATCAAGATATGACGGCGATCGAATTGATCGGCAATCACACCGCCAAAGGGTGTCAATAATAAGTTAGGAATCTGGCTAGTAAACCCTACCACTCCCAACATTAAAGCTGAGTTAGTAAGGCGGTAAACTAGCCAGACGGTGGCAACTTGGGTCATCCATGTACCAATCAGCGAGATCCCCTGTCCGGCAAAAAAGAGACGGTAGTTTCGTGATCTCAATGCAGGGGGCAAGAATTTTAGATCAATTCGCATAATAGTTTGTTCAAACAAAAGTCGCAAATGGCATTATAAAAAGACTAAAAGATCAGCTCATAGATGGATGTGATCTATTTTGTACTGATCGACCCAGCTAAGATATTAATCATCATTGCTACAATAGCTAGAGAAGTCGTGATGCTAAATAAATCGAAGAGAGCAAAAGCGCTGCGACTATGGCAGCCAGCAGCATTAATAGTAACAATCGGGGGCGAGTGATGAGCTTTTTCGGCAGTCTGGAATCTGATTTCAAGTTAATAATTTGGGACTAAATTAAAAATTACCGATTTCCAACAACAATATCCCAGTTGCCATAAGCGCCAGACCCCTGCTTTACTATAATAATTGTCCACACCGCTTGATAACTCACGTTAGGGGGATATTAATATCTATCAAAAGGTAGACTGAAATGATCAGTGTTTATGTATTTTTTTTAAAGCGTGTTAAAAACCATCCAATCTTGAATATTGGCAGTCTTCAGCACCGACTCAGCTCGATCGATTTCATCATCACTTCCTTTGACTATCAATAAATATTGTCCTTGCGCCAGCCGATCATCATAAAGCTGCGCTTGGGTTGCAGAAATCTCCAAGCCACTTTCGCCACCCAAAACTCCGCCCGATACCGCTCCATAGAAGGCTCCTGTTGCCATCCCCACCAGCACCACCGCACCACTAAAAACCGGAAAAGCTAGTGTGGTCAGTCCTGCGACTACTCCACCTACCACGGTTCCCACTGCTCCGGCCTTCGCCGCTACCTGGGCAGGGCGATCGCCTGTAAATTCACTTTCAGATTGCACCACTGGTTCTGTCAGTTTTTCTAACTGTGGGTCTTCTGCATCGGGCTGTGGGACAATGACCGAAACATTACTCACCGGAAACCCAGCCGACTTAAGTTGTTCGATTACTAACTCAATCTGGTGAAGATCGGAGAATGTGCCTACTGCATTTTTGTGTTTTAGCATAATAAATTTTCTGATTAGCGATTAGTATAAATCGGGTTAATTATGTGTCCATCTGGATCTTGGATAAGATAACCTTGTCTGTATCCTAAATCTAGTTCTGGAGTAGAAGCGATCGGCGATCGAGTAACTTGTAGTTGCTGAGATTTGGCATCTGAGTCTTGTAAAGTTACTATTATTTGACAACACCAGAGATCATTAGGGCGAGTATTGATCGGGATCGGTTTTCCAGATCCTGGCTCGACATATTCCAATAGCTCAATGCCTAAACCTGCCGGTGCTTTCAAGCTACTGATCTTCACTTTTGCATCAGCAATGCCGCTCAGTTTCTCTTGCTCTAAGCCAAGATTTTCGCTCTGCTGTTGCAATTTCATCCCTAATAAATCGCAATAAAAAGCCAGACTAATCGCCATATTTGTAATAACGATCGCTGTATGATCGATACCTAAAAATAGTGCCTTAGTTGACTTTTGCCATTTTGGGTCGCCTTTATCTGCTGGAAAATGAATTAACTCCAGATTATGGCCATCAGGATCTTTAAAGTAAAAAGATTCAATG
>JANOXZ010000769.1:0-7582 GCA_031418695.1 Synechococcales cyanobacterium VAR_35_metabat_10 | reverse complement strand
GGCAGCGGCAGCACCTACCGCGCAACTCGGATCAGTGATGGAGCCGAGGTTGCCATCAAAATTCTTTCTCTCCGCCACCTCAATGATTGGAAGCAATTAGAACTCTTCGAGCGCGAAGCCAAAGTTTTAGCTCAGCTTAATCATCCCCAGATCCCCCAATATCTGGAGTATTTTCATGTGGATACGCCCAGTAATCGGGCTTTTTACATTGTGCAGCAGTTGGCTCCAGGTAAGCCCCTCACTGGTTGGGTAAATGATGGTTGGCGAGGGTCTGAAGCTGAAGTGCGCGACATTGCTAGTCAGCTATTGGCTATTTTGCAATATCTTCATCAACAATCTCCGCCGTTAATTCATCGAGATATTAAGCCCCACAATATTATTCGCAACGATGATGGACAAGTATTTTTAGTAGATTTTGGTGCAGTGCAAGATGTATACCACAATACTCTAATGAAAGGCAGCACTGTAGCAGGTACTTATGGTTACATGGCTCCCGAGCAATTTCGGGGCATGGCGGTACCCAGTAGTGATTTGTATGGTCTGGGTGCCACCTTATTGTATTTGTTGACCCATCGATCGCCTGCGGATTTACCCCAAGAACGTTTAAAACTCAGTTTCCGTAGCCATGTCAATATTGCCCACCACTTTGCAGACTGGCTAGAAATGATCCTAGAGCCAGATACTGCTGATCGGTTTGCCTCGGCCTCTGCTGCTCTAGAAGCTCTACGCAAAGAACAGCGTTTTCGGGTTCAAATTGGTACAAAGGTGGGCTTTCCCTGGCGAGGTGCAGCGGCGGTTTTGGCGGTCTCTATGTTTGCCTTGCCTTTGAGCTATCAATATCGCTATGCCTTTTTAACCTTGGTTGGTTTACAACCCCGCGATCTCTGTACAGCAATCGAAAAGAATGATTTGATACCTTTAAATGAGTATCTGAATCATGGTGGTAGTGTAAACGCCAATGTAACTGTCTACGATAGTCATCTAGATGGCTATCGTAACGGCTCACTGTTGCATTGCGCGATCGAACACGACCAAATAGATATTGCCAAAAATCTCCTGGAACGTGGGGCTAATCCCAATGAACTCAACAACCATGGATCAACACCACTTCATCAAGTAGTCAATAAGTATCGTCATGTTCAAGAATATGCTGGGGATCAAGCTGCCGATCTAACTTTTTTGCTCGATAAGGCACCAACTTACAAGTGTACTGAGAAAAAAATATCGAAATTCTTGAATTTGTTGATAGAGCATAAGGCCAATATAGATACCAAAAATAGTCGCGGGGAGTCACCATTGGTGGTGGCTGTCAAAACCCATAATGTGCAAGCGGTTAGTGATTTATTGCGCTTAGGGGCTAACCCCGATACTACCGATCACAATAAATCTAATTTATGGCATGTGTTAGCTTGGCATCGGTATCCTTATCAGGAAGAAGGAAAACCCTCTGATGAATACTATGGTTCAAAATACTCACCTTATGCTGGTGGGTATAGTGATGAAAAATCATACTCAGGGCAAGCTCTGCTAGAAATTGCGCAGGAATTGACTGATGCGAAAGTAGATTTCAATGCTTTTAATAATAGCGGTGATGTTCCTCTCCACACTGCCTTGCAGACTAACAACAAGATACTGTTTGAAGAACTACTGAATCAGGCTAAACAATTTGATGCCAGAAATGCCAAGGGTCAAACCTTGTTAATCCGTGCTATTGAGAACAAACAAGTCGATTTTGTGAAGCTTTTGGTGGAAAAGGTTCCAAATGTAAACACTCTAGATAAATCTGGTAAAACACCACTCATTGTAGCCCTCAGTACTGCTAATTCTACACCAACTATCGTATATCCAGCTATTCATAAGCATTCAACATTTGCTTCCCCCTCAGTGTATCCGTACAACTCATACAGTCATTCCGATTCGACAGAATCAAAAAACAGGACTAGAGAAATAATTGGGCTACTGATGGGTCGCGGAGCTGATCCTAACTTAGCTGATAAAAATGGTAATACGGCCTTACATCTACTAAATAATTTGGATACTCCAGCTTTGAATTGTGTAAAGCAGAATTCATTAGCACTGCGTGTACTGGATTTGTTAGTCAGCCAAAAAGCAAATCCTCAGTTGAAAAACAAGGATGGTAATACAGCTTTACATCTGATGGCCAAGAAAGATCTGTTTCCATTAATGCAGCGGATGATTGGTTATGGTTGGAAGCCATCGGAGTTAAATAATGCTGGGGAAAGTCCTTTGTCGATCGCCGCTAATATTTATGGTGTTCCGGTCAGCACAATGCAAACATTACTAACACCTGGCAAGTTTAATTCTAAATTCATTAACAGTCAAGATGCAGATGGAAATACGATTTTACACAAAATACTGGGTAAAAATCCGAACAAGAGTGATGGTGGAGCAGTAGCCAAGACACAATTAATAAAACTACTAATTAGTGGAGGAGCAGACCTTAGCCTATTAAACAAAAATGGCGAAATAGCTTTAGATATGTCGCCACTAGTTGCTAATAATTTTGAGACTTATCAAGTGCGCGAATTTATTGCTCAAGTGCGCGACTTTACTTCCCAATGTGATATTGAGCGCAGTAGTTTAAGAGGAAGTAAATAATGGAAGATTTGGCCTCAATTAATTCTCCCCTAGAAAACATGTCTAATAATTCGACAATGCCAACGGTACACGATAAGTATCGTGTTTTAGAACTTTTGGGGGAAGGTGGTAGTGGTAAGACTTATCGAGCTTTGGATCTCCAAACTGATGTTGAAGTTGTCATTAAAGTATTAAGTCTCCAGGGAATGGCTGATTGGAAAACGCTGGAGTTGTTTGAGCGGGAAGCCAAAATCCTAGCACAGCTAGATCATCCAGCTATTCCTAGATATTTAGATTTCTTTCGTACTCCAATTGCTGGGGAAGAAGCTTTTTGCTTGGTGCAGGAAATTGCCCCTGGTCAACCTTTAACTGCTTGGATCGAGCAAAGATATAGCTTTAGCGAGAAAGAACTACAGCAAGTTGCCATTCAGCTCTTAGAGATTTTAATATATTTACAAGATTTTACGCCACCGATTATCCATCGTGATATTAAGCCCCAAAATATCTTACGGACTGAATCTGGGGTGATTTATTTGGTAGATTTTGGGGCTGTGAGGGATACCTACCATCTCACTATTACTGGTGGTAGTACGATCGTGGGCACTTATGGCTATATGGCTCCAGAGCAGTTTCGGGGTCAGGCAGTGCTGGCGACCGACCTTTATGGTTTGGGGGCGACGTTACTGTATTTGCGATCGGGTCAAGATCCGGCTGACTTGCCGGTGAAGAAAATGAAAATAGATTTTCGTGATCGAGTAAAAACCTCCGCAGATTTTGCCAATTGGCTGGATGGTTTGCTAGAACCGATGCCAGAAGATCGCTACCGCAGTGCGACTTTTGCTTTAGATTGTCTACAAGGTAATGCGGTGGCGAAAGCTCCGCGTCCGAAACAGCCGATCTCCAAGATTGCTCAGCAGGGCGAAACTCTGAAAATAGTGGTGCCACCAATTTGGTTGGCTACCCGCAGTAGCAAAAAGACCTTTTTTACTGCCATGTCATTGAGTTTGGTGGTGGTGTTTTGTTCTTGGTTAATGTTGGCGGCGGTTTTGCCAACTTGGATTATTGCGATATGTATGGCTATTTGGGTACCGATTACTCCTTGGATGGTCTGTATATTATGGCAATACTTTGGTGCGGTAATGTCTCGGCACGAGATAGTAGTTAATGATCAAGCGGTAGTTTATACCATCAGATTGGCTGGGCTGGTGGTTAGTCGGCGGATGTTGCCACTTCATGCCATTAGAACAGTCGGCTGTGAGCGAGTTGGTGCTTTGAGTTTGGGGGGTGGGGTGCAGTTTGCTACGGCAGGGCGACAATATTATGGTGGTGAGTTTAATCATCATACTGGTCACTTTTTTCGGCCTTATTCTTTTGGTAAGTATCTAGATTTTGGTGAACGTCTGTGGTTGACTGGGGAAATCAATGAGCATCTAAAACAGTTGGATCCAGAAGCAGAAGTTTCGATGTTGCTAGATCTTTACATGCCTTGACTCACTTCTATTTACTATTCTTCTTGTTCTCGCATAGAACTGTTACAATTCTGGATCTTGGGTGGCACTGTGAATTTGGCCGATCGATATAAACCATCAAACTCCCGCTGAAAATGTGCGGCAACTATCGGGCTTTCGACAACCATCAAAGTCTCGTCATTCTTATGATTACCGGCTGCTGACCAATTGTGAGAGCCAGTAATGACGATCGATTTGTCAATCACGGCAAACTTATGGTGCAACAAATCACCCGAGGGTAACTCTGGGACTCCGCCAGTAGTAATTGGTTTTGCCCAGATATGACGCTGGCTATTGGACTGGCATACCCCCAACATCGCCAGCATTTGACTATAAGGACGATAAGCAAACTCTCGATCGATCAACATTCTCACTGGCACCTGCCGAGCCGAACTAGCTTCTAACACCTCACCAAGCTGCGGTTCCGAAAAAACAAACAGCGCCAGATCAGTCTGAGACCTTGATCGACTCAAAGTTTGACCAATCAAACCATTAGTAGTCGTAGCCCAATCTTGACTTTTGGCAGATGGGGAAAAGTGGATAGTCACCTGACTATCACCGACTGGGATAGTTACTGCTGGTCGATCGGGCTTAGCAACTTTAAACTGACTATCTGGCAAACCACCAGAGCCATCGCCCCACATCAAATTAAACTCCTGAGCAAAAATTTGGGCTACTGCCGAGCTATCGATCAACAGCAAATTATTCGGATTTCCTCGCGTCTCTCGCCGACTCAGATCGCCATGTACATCGCTGAGCGTCCAATTTGCCGAAGTCACAATGGTTCGTTTGCCATCTACCACCATAAATTTATGGTGCATCAAACCACTGCCACTAGAACCATCCGCAGTATCATCAATGATCGGAATATTGGCATTAGCTAAAATCTTGAGGGCATCTCGTCGATCGATCTCCTCTCCACTCAGTTGACCGTCCCCATCAGCATCCACCAACTTAATAAATTCTTGATAGCGACTGCGCTCCCGTTGCGAAAGCTTCGCTAAATCCGCCGCTGTAAAAGTGCTCCAGCTTGTACTATAGTTGTTTTCTAAAATCACCCGCACCTTAACTCCAGCCTGTTGCCGTTTCGCTAAAGCCACAGCAATTCGAGGCAGCTTAAATTCTTGCACGGCAATATCGATCGACTGCTGTGCCCGATCGATCTCCGCAATAATAACGGCCTCCAAATCATCCCCCAATCGCTGAATACCTCGATATGGCTCTAGATAACTGTTAACCGGATTTTGATTAAAGAAAGCTTGAATTTGGGGATGTTGGGGCAAGGGCGCTAGCTTAGTCAGGGTTTGACCGGGCTGCGATCTCAGCCAGATAATTAATCCGGCCACCAACAGTAAAACTGGTAACAGCCAGAACTTCGATAGCTTCGCTTGCACCAGAGGTGATCGCTTCATAGCCAACAGCATGATTTTGAGAATTATTGTCTATTCACATTATTCCCATGAAGTAGACTGTTGTTGATTGTCGGTTATTTTTTCTCGGATTTGCCGGAATCGCGGAACGCTTTGATCGCTGCTTTGGTACCCACAATTAAACCCTTGGTGGTAATTTGTGCCCGATCGACCTGCTGCTTGGTAGCCGTAAAACCCCGATCGACCTGTTCTACTACATTCACCGCACTCTTCACTCCCCGATTAACATCCTTCTGCAAATCACCTAAATCTGACCCAGTCAACCGAATTGATTCCAACGTTGCTGGTAATTCACGGTTGAGTGTGTCCAAAAGCTTCTCGGCACTGCGTGCTGCCCGTGCCAACTCCAACACCACCGGCATCGCCACCACAAAAACCGCCGTCAAACTCATAGCCACCAACAGCAACGAACAACCCAGCCAAAAAACTGGGTCGGCGACACTGAGAGTCGTGGAAAGGAGAGTAGTTGAAAGGGTGGTTGAACTAGTTGGATTCATTAGGTCTGCGTTGGTCTTGGACGGACTGACTAGCAGCGAGGCCAGTAGCTAACGCCTGTTGCAATCGATCGATTGTACCCACCCAATTATCCCCAGCAGCCAAAGATAATCGATCGGTCTGTAACTTGAGGCTATCTGATAAATCTTCGGCCAATTCTGGTACGGCAGATACCACTTTTTTGAGCACATGGCGAGTCTCGCGTCCTCTGCGGGGGGCAACCAAAAGGCCAGCTATGGTGCCAATGGCAGTACCCACAATCATTCCGACTACTAAAGCGCCCCGGTTGTTATTTGACATTGTTACACACCGACTATTTCTTTCTATTTTAGTCACGATCGCGTCATCTGTACACGAAAATCCTCGCTATAGAGGCAAGGAATTTCTGAAAATCAGCCAATCAATTTATTGATTGACACTATTTGGGCATGGGCAGACCAGCCTCACTGTGAAAGTCTTTTTGCACTTTGACAGTCAACCGTTTAGAAACCTGCTTAACAATTTGCTGAAGCAGCTTGTCGCCAGTTTTTTGGATCACCGACTGGGGTAGCTTATGAATAAACTTTGGAAACTGAATATACACAGCCAAGTCTAGCGTCCAGTCTACCTGCGTGAGCAATTGATTATCTTTGATAACTTCTACCAAGCGCATCTCGGCACCAAAATCTACTTCGTAACCGGGTGGCTGATAATCAGGAATATCAATAGTTTTAATTGGATAGGAATAACTCTTATGAGGCAATAACTCCAGACCCACCTTGGGTTCTACAACATAGCCGAAGGAATTAAAACGGCCGATCGTAATTGCATAGCCATTGCGCCCCAATGATTCTACTTGCATCGGCTGGGCGCAGCGGATGAACCAATCTTGGTGTTGGTCAAAATACTGAGCCACTGTTTTGACATCAGCGCTCATCGCCATCGTATCGGCAAAGCTGTTAGCAAAGCGAGTTCTAGTCAATTCTTCCCCGGCTAATTCTACTTGCTGGACAGAGTTTGGTTCAGGTTTAGCCAATGAACACACTGTTTCCAAACTCTCTCTCTCCAACATTGGTTGCTCCAATAATCTCGCTTGCATTGAACTGGATTCCTTGATACTTACTATCACTGCTCTTAGCTATTACAGAAGAGAGACGGCAACTACCGGATATTTTCTCCTGGGATTGAAAAGAAAACTGTGATAGCTGTCACTGAACCTAGTTAGAGAGCGGATTAAGAGCATTTTGGCAAGATTTCTTTAGGTTGAACCAGAAAGACGCTGGTAAGATGTTTAATATACATATCTTAATATACCCTTGATGAAAGTATTTGTAGCAGGCGCTACTGGTGCCACCGGGCAACGAATCGTAGCCGAACTCTGTCAGCGTCAAATTCCGGCGCGTCTACTGGTTAGAGATATTAACAAAGCTAGAGAAATTTGGCCAGTCGGCAACGAATTAGTGGAACTGGTCACAGGTGATGTGGGCAATGTGGATGCTTTAGTGCAGGCGATCGGTGACTGTACTAAAATTATCTGTGCCACTGGTGCTCGTCCTAGTCTAGACCCTACTG
>JANOXZ010000768.1:0-2743 GCA_031418695.1 Synechococcales cyanobacterium VAR_35_metabat_10 | reverse complement strand
GCGCAGCACGAAGTTCAGGTGGTGATGAGCAACTATGCCTACGCCGTCGTCGCGGAAGAATTACCCGGCGGCTTGCGACTGCCGGCCGGCGTGAAGGCGCATGGTCTGAAGAGCATGAATATATTGTTTGAGCAGTGCATTTCTGGGGTCTTCCCAAAAACGCATTCCTGCTGTAGAAAATCCTTGACAGGGTGGTCCACCAATTAAGATATCGAGTTCGCCCACCAGTAGACCCAAGCCAGCTAAGGTCTTTCGGAAGTCTATGTTGCAGATATCGACTTCCAAACATTTGGTTTCTGGGAAGTTAGCTTTGTAGCTACTGATGGCGGCTTTATCAATATCGGAAGCAAGTAAGATGTTATACCCAGCTCTCTTAAATCCTGCTGAACAGCCTCCAGCTCCGCAGAATAGGCTAAGTGCTGTGTAAGTCATACAAAAACATCTCTCAATTTTAGCTTTAAACTAGTGTTTGATCTACATTGTGGACTCTGGTTCCAATCAATATCTTTAGCCCAAATACTTTCAACATGATTCTATTTGTAACTATGCTCAGGACATAACTGCTTTAACTCCACTTGTAAAGCTTCAAGTAATTCACTATTTTCTTTCCAATCACTATCTGTTGCATTGACGATTGTAGCTTTAGCAACTACAGATGTAGCTAGAAACTTTCGGTCGGATGGGTCAAGTGAGTTTACTGGCAATTCATCAAAACCTTTGTTCATATCATTAGATTTTTTGATTGCTACTCTGTGAACTTTCTGACCACAATGTTGATGATCATGCAAGTACTTGAAAAATATATCACCAACTCCTGGTTGACCTGCGTAGCTTAAATGTTTAGCATATTCTTCCATCATTAATCCTGATTGATCAATAGAAATATGTATTTGTTTGCATGTGCTCAAGAACTCGATACATTTTAACTGACAACTTTGAGAAGCATGTGTACCCTTACCATTGGCACTTATTGCTACATTCGTATCAATAACAAATTTATTTACCATTTTCTACTTGCATCTCCATTTTTCTTTTTAAAATAGCGGTACGAGTAGCAGAAATCTCTGCCATTTCATCACCGAAAAAATTTTCCGGCCAATTCCTGATTTCACCAAATAAATCAATGTCTAAATCGGATAAATTTGCTGTGCCCTTTATACTGTCACAAAAATAAAGTTTCAAATTGTTCTCAGGATATTCTTTTTCTGCAATTCGCCTTTGAAAGCGTCTTAATAAATGTTCACTATGACTCTCTACAATAACTTGTATATTGCGATGCCTTGATACCTGTAAAATAACATCAGCTAAGCCACTTTGTACAGAGGGATGTAGATGGATTTCTGGTTGCTCCATTAATATGGTACTGCCTTCTGGTACGTAGTAGAGAAGGACTAAAGCAGGCAGTACTTGAGAAACTCCAAATCCTACATCAGTTAAAAAAGCTTCCGAACTATCTTCATCTCTTTGCACAATGGCTTGGTATAAATTTGAACCTTTAGCAATTTCTTTAATTGAAAATTTCTGAATTAGCCCTAATTCCTTAAGCCAATAAGCGATAATTTCTTGAAAAGATCTGATTTTTTTCCGTTTTCCCAAATTTCTTGTCTCACCACGAACAGTAGCAGATAAGATAGCATCGACAGTTCGTTCACCACGATAACCAACATCGGATGGCCTTGCTCCTGACCATTGATATTCTCTTTTCGGATATTCACGCAAAGGACCAAGATAATAGATTTGATCCATCATAGTTTCATATTCAGATTCAAAAAAATTTAAAAAATCTGCATTTTGGTGATAAGTTTTAGCTTGATCTGGAAACAAATGAGTTTTAATAGGGCTTGGCATATTCCAAGCTCTTCCCTGCTGACGAGTAAATTGAAAATCAGTACTATTTTCAGAAGTGGCCTTCAAAGTATATTCTTTACTAATCTCACTCTTTGGTTTCATTTCAAAGGTATGTTTATCAAAGTAATAGCTGAGAAGTTGAGCCTTCATTTCTTGATCTTTAAATGAGACTTTTGCTTTTAATTCTAACATATCATCTTGAAATAATATTTGAGTCCGTTTCCCTGATGGATTAGATATTTTCAGTGGTTTATCAAGTTTCCACTTAATCACCCATTCTAAAAGAGAAGTATCCTGATGCCTATGAACCATGTCTTTAAATGTTCCCAGATTGACAAGTTGATTTGGGCTGCCAAAATCCAGTACTAGTCCACGATCGGTAGCATTTTTCGTTTGCTTTAACATTAGTAGAAACTGAAGAATACTACTTTTACCAGAACTATTAGTGCCAAATAAACCGGTTATATGACCAAACTTAATACCCAGGGTTTGCCAAGCTTTGAAATTTGAAAGCTGTAATTCAGTTAGCATCTTGCATTTAAAAATCTTATGATTATTTAGACATTTAATATAGGGAATCGCTCGGACTTCTTAGCGCTTCCGATCGATCTCCTGCCGTCTCTTATCTTTCCAGCCCGAAAGCGTCAAATACAAAATTCCCAAAGTAACCACCACCAGTAACCCAAAAGCCGCTGCCCCTAAAATCGGTAAAACCGTAGCCTGATCCATAACCCCAAATCTCCCTACTAAATTTTGACTTCTAGTTTAGCTCGAATCGCCACCTCATCCAGATCTTGACCAATAATCACCAACTGCGTCACCCGCGACTCTTCAGTCCGCCAAGGCCGATCGAAGAACGACTCAAACCGCTGACCCACCCCCTGCAACACCATCC
>JANOXZ010000767.1:0-4758 GCA_031418695.1 Synechococcales cyanobacterium VAR_35_metabat_10 | reverse complement strand
ATTAAATATGAGCATCCACCAAAAGAGCCCACAGCCTATTTCGCCATGAAAATCCCTTTTGCTATTGGCCTACAAATTGCCCACAGGTACGCATTAGAAGCCGAATATAAACAGCATTTAGAAGTGGGAGATTGGAGTTTGGAAGTAGAAGACCCCGGCTTCTGGACCTGGGCAATTGCCCAGAAAGGTAGAATCCCATTGCTCTTAACAGAAGGGGCAAAAAAAGCCGCTTCACTACTCTCTAACGGCTACTTAGCGATAGGTTTACCCGGAATTTGGGGAGCCTACCGCAAATCAGAAACATTTGAAACCGACCCCACCTTATTGGAGGGGCTAACCGCTGTGGTCAAAGACCGAGCGGTGATTTTTGTGTTTGACCAGGACGAAAAGCCCCAGACGATCGACACCGTGCACCGCGCCATTAACTGCACAGCCGCCGTTTGTACCAATGCCGGTGCTACCGAGTGCCATAGCGTGACCTGGCCACTGAAAGATTATCCCTTCAAGGGCGTGGATGATTTGCTTAAAGCCCGTGGTGTGGCTGTCTTTGAGCAGTTTGTAAAACGTAAAAAGATGCTGGGGGAAGTAGTAGCAGCCCAGAAACAAGGTGTCACCGAACAACTTGTTTCCCTGGCTCAAGAGAAAGCCACTATTTGGTATAGCACCGATGAAATAGCCTATGCCGATGTGATGAAAGAAGGTGCTAGGGCTACGTTCAGGCTGAATTCGGAGGCATTCGCCAGATATTTACGGAGGGAATATCACGCGGTAAGTAGCCAAATTTGCACCAGTGACACAATAAAAACGGCGGTGGATATGCTCTGTGCAGTAGCTGAGATAGGAGATACCGAAATGGAAGTGTTTAGCCGCGTTGGAAAGTTTGGCGATCGATACTATTTAGACCTGGGGACACCAGACTGGAAAGCGATCGAGTACTCTGCTGAAGGCTGGAAAGTTGTTTCAGATCCACCAGTAAGGTTTGAACGTGCCAGAAAGGGAAGCCCATTACCAATGCCTGTGGGTGGGGGTGATTTGCTGAAGTTATTTGAGTTCATTAACGCCGAAGAAGAAGACTTTCCCTTACTGACTGGATTCCTGTTGAAATGCCTGATACCAGACGGCACCGAGCCAATTCTGATTCTTCATGGTGAACAAGGTTCGGGGAAATCATCAGCCGCCGAAGTTCTCAAAAGGATGGTAGATCCCTCAACTCCTAACCTGCTCAAAAATGTGGCTGATGTCCGAACGGTGGCCATTCACGCCCAAAAAACTCGAATTTTGCTCTATGACAACCTCAGCTACTTATCGCCGGAAACATCAGACCTGATGTGTAGCATGTCTACTGGGGGCGGGCACGTCGAAAGAGCGCTCTATAGTAACGATGAGCTGACTGTCTGGGCATTCAAGCGGCCTCAGATTCTCACCGGCATTGATGAGGTTGCAACTAGGGGCGATTTGTTGGACCGATCGCTAATGGTGGAACTCTTGCCCATTACCGGTGGGCACTACCGAGCAGAAACCGACTACTGGACAGACTTTACTGAGTGCCACCCATATTTATTGGGGGCGCTCCTTGATGCTGTCTGCGCTGCACTCAAAATCCAACAGGATACCCCAAAGCCTGTGGGGACAAGGATGGTAGACTTTGCCCACGTGGCAAGCTCCGCCGATATCCCATTAGGGTATGCCGAAGGGGCGTTTATGGCTCGGTTACTGGAAAACAAGGATCGTGGGCACGAGGTGGCGATCGAATCAAGTCCAGTGGCGATCGCCATCAGCCGACTCGTTAGAGAAAGCCCTGGGGGATTATGGGAAGGAAGTCTAGAATCTTTGGCTGCTGCTCTAATTGTGCGAGTGGATGAAGAGACCCGGCGTAAAAAATGGCCAAGTACTAACCGAGTGCTTGGAAGAGAAATAGCCCGTGTTTCTCCAAACTTGAGAGGGCTGGGAATTTCTGTCATTCCCTACCGTAAAAAGAAAGAACGTGGGTACTCTTTGTCTAAAAGCTAAAGCAGCAGAATAAGCCGTTTACTATGTAAGCGGCTTATTGAATTTTTCTTTCTCTCTACTCTCTCTCTAACTTTTAGAGAAAATGATGTCACCCATGTCACCCGAGGCCAAAACTCTTTTGAACAAACGCTTTCAGCCCTTTTTTTGATGTCACCTTTGATGTCACCTTGATGTCACCCATGTCACCGTTCATGTCACCCGATGACATGGGTGACATGAACGATGACATGAGGGTGACATCAAAATAAATCTGAAACCCTTGCCCTGAAAGGCGGGTGACATGGTGACATCAATGACATCAAAATCCGTACCTCACTTTTTCCGCGCGTCAGAAATTTTATTTATTTTATTTATCTTCCCCGTTTACCTAGTGCCATGGATTTAGAAAGTATCAATTCGATCGAGATCGGGGCCATTTTAGAGAGGCTTCCCCACCATGCCTACCGGCAATATATCCCCGCCATCCACACAGCCATAGTAGATAAACTATCCCCTTCGGGTTTGTGGGTTACAAGTTACCCAGACTGCGCGTTTTACCATGTTTCTTGGGCAGCTCTAGAGCTGGGGTGGTGGCAACTGAAAACTATCGATTTGGAAAGTGCATCGTGAGAAAGAACAGCGGATCGGCAGAAGTTAAAGATTTGAATGGTCGGGTCATCATCAGAATGCCCCGCAACTGGTTTGATGGAAAACAGAAATCTTTGCCACTAGGACTCCCCACCACCAACGAAAACATGGCACATGGGGAAAAGATTGCGGCTCAAATGAACACCGATTATTTAGCTGGCCAATTCGATACAACTTTGGCCAAATATAAGCAACAGCCCCAAAACCACCAGCAAACAGCCGAAACACTCACAATTAAAGAGCTGTGGGGTAAATACTGCGATTACAAACAGCGCCGCTGGAAAGCACTCTCAGCCCATTACAACCGGGTGACGATCGGCGGTTGGATAGACAAAATCCCCCAAGATTGGCGCAAAGCCTTAGAAGTGCGATCGTATCTTTTGGAGCAAACCACCGAAGGAATCACCGTTCGGGTTCTTTGTTCGATCGAGTCATGCTTAGAATGGGCAATGAGAGTTGGTGAACTGCCAGAGCAGCGTAATCCTTATAAGCGTATGGGTAGTGACCTTCAGACTAAAAAGCTGAGTGTGGCCAATGCTCTGACCAAAGAAGAACAGGCTCAAGTTATTCAAGCTTTCTACGATCATCCAATTTGGGTCTACTATGCCCAGTTCGTAGAATTCCTGTTTCTGACTGGCTGCCGTCCATCTGAAGCCGTTGGTCTGGACTGGTCACAAATTACAGAAGACTTTTCCCAAATCACCTTCGATCGATCGGTTGTGCGAATTGGCCGCAAATGGCATCAGAACAAGTTGTCCAAAACCAACCGAGCTAGAATCTTCTACTGCAACGAGAAGTTACAGCATCTTCTGACCGAGATTCACACCGGCAGCAAAGGTAAAGGGGCGGTGTTTCTGCTCAATGGTGAGTACCTAGACTATGGAGTATTTTCTAAACGCCCATGGAAAACGATCGCTTTCCCGATTTTGAATCGTAATAGTACGCCATATAGTACGAGAGATACTTTTATCACCCGACAGACTGAAGCCGGAAAGCCGATCGCCATTGTGGCTAAGTGGGTGGATAATTCCACCAGCATGATAGAGAAAAAGTATTTAGATACCACCGTGACCCAATCAATCAGACCCGATTAAATTAAACCAGCCATCCCACTTAGTTAGTAGGATGGCTGGTTTAATTTGGGGCAAAAATGGCCTGAGAATAGGTTAAGATAGTGTTTGAAAAATCACAAATATAGATTCAGTCTTCCAACCCGTTTCCTAGTCTGGATTTGCTCGGTTTCCCTTCCATATTTTGTAATCAGCCGGTCGGGAGTTCGAGTCTGTCCACCAGCTTATTTAACGGAAACCGTGTCTTAGATTATCTAGGACGCGGTTTTTGTGCTACACAGTGGCATTGGTAGTTCCTGTTAGTATTTTTTAGGATTTATGATGGTAGAGATGCGGGAACACTGATCGGCTCATTGTAGATCTATTAAGTATTCGATCATTGAATCATTTTCAATGTGATTGATTTTAGCATTTTAAGTAAACGGGGTCTGGTGATTTATGAAAATAGCAATTTCTCGATTTATTTTAATTCCGGTGGTGACAAGTTGTGTAGCACTATGCGGAATAGTCACGACAAGTTTGGTAGCTCCGTTTGTGCCACAGGCGATCGGCTCCCCGAAACCTCTTGTTGCCCAGATTTCCAGTGGCCAACTTGGTAAACCATTCCAGGTCGAGCTAGAGAATAACGCTGTTGTGATGCCCGATCAATTAGAAATTAAAGTTTTGAGTATTCGTGACTCACGCTGTCCTAAAAATATCAATTGCTATTGGGGTGGGGAAGCTCATGTCCAACTCAATCTGAGGCGAGTAGAAAAAAATCTAGGTGATCTAGATCTAGCTTTAGGAGTAGGCAACCCAGATTATTTCTATCCTAATAATATTAAACGGGTTGGGAAATATTACGTCAGGGTACTCAATGTGGAGCCTTATCCTGAACGTGGTTCACAAAAAGTTACTCAGACTGTGACTTTACAGGTGCAAAAGACTCCCTTTAAACTCCAAGGTACCCCTCCAGAATCTCGTCTTTAAGCTCTATGAAAACCAAACAAAAAAGAGATCGTCGCAGCCGCTTATTAAGAAAAAATGGCCCTTGTTGCTATTGGAGTCATGA
>JANOXZ010000766.1:0-2371 GCA_031418695.1 Synechococcales cyanobacterium VAR_35_metabat_10 | reverse complement strand
GTCGCTTGGCTAGAACATAAGCCAGAGCTGACATTCCAATTCCGCCCACTCCCAAAAAATGGAAAGGGCGACCGCCAAAATCAATACCTTTAGACATGTAAGAGCTTCCTCATCCGCTAGCCTACGGGTTAGACCGTAGCGTCAGGCGATTATGATAGCAAGAATCGCTAACATATTCTAGAGGCGATCGAAGTATTAAATTTTATCTGGTCGAAAATAATGGAGCTGGGCAGAGTCGAACTGCCGTCCGCCTTGGGTATTAACTTTCCGCTCGTTCACAGGTTTAGCCCTTCTAATCCTTAGGGCGGGAGAGATTCATTGTCCCGAATCGCAGGATGCTTTGGTAGTTTCTTAGCCACTCAGCCGACCAAAGGCAATTGAGTAGAGCGTCCGTTGGGGGTTATCTACAGCTCTCAACGGAGTCGGAACTGTAAATGCTCGAAACCGGGTTTAGGGGTTTAGATTAAGCAGTAACTGCTTTGCGAGCGAAAGGTACAATGTTGTTTGCATCTATATTTATTTTGAGCCGATATTAACGAGAGTGGACTCCCTCTCGACCTGTATCACGGAGCAGCTTTCGCCAACACGTCGAAACCTTTACAGCCCCTTGTTTCTTCATTATAGCCAAAGATTTGCCAATTAGTATCATTAAAATCAGCCCAGCTCCCAGAAATATTCCAGATTCAAGCCAAATTTAAGTTAAAATCCTAGATTGAATCAGTAATATTTCAATAACATTCCCAATTAGTATTCATGGCAGAAACCCTCTTTTTCAATGCCCTTCGTGCTGCGATCGACGAAGAAATGTCCAGAGACTCGGCGGTGCTAGTCATGGGCGAGGATGTCGGCCATTATGGCGGCTCCTACAAAGTCACCAAAGATTTACACAAAAAATATGGCGATCTACGCATTTTAGATACTCCGATCGCCGAAAATAGCTTTACTGGTATGGCGATCGGCGCAGCAATGACCGGTCTACGACCAATTATTGAAGGCATGAACATGGGTTTCTTGCTACTGGCCTTCAACCAAATTTCTAATAATGCCGGGATGCTTCGCTACACTTCTGGCGGTAACTTCAAGATTCCTCTGGTAATTCGTGGCCCAGGTGGCGTGGGTAAACAGCTTGGAGCAGAGCATTCCCAAAGACTAGAGGCTTACTTTCAAGCCGTGCCCGGTCTCAAGATTGTGGCCTGCTCTACGCCTTACAATGCCAAAGGTCTACTCAAAGCCGCAATTCGGGATGATAACCCAGTGTTGTTCTTTGAGCATGTACTGCTTTACAACTTAAAAGAAGATTTACCAGACACCGACTATGTCTGTGCCTTAGATAAAGCTGAAGTGGTTCGATCGGGCAAAGATGTCACTATTTTGACTTACTCCCGAATGCGCTATCACGTACTGCAAGCGGTAGCCATCCTCGAAAAAGAAGGCTACGATCCGGAAGTAATTGATCTGATTTCGCTCAAGCCTTTAGATATGGCAACTATCTCAGCTTCCATTAAAAAGACCCATCGGGTAGTGATTGTGGAGGAATGCATGAAAACCGGTGGCATTGGGGCAGAACTCACTGCCTCTATTATCGATACTTGCTTTGATGAGTTAGATGCCCCAGTGCTGCGCATGTCTTCCCAAGATATTCCTACGCCTTACAATGGTAAGCTCGAACACCTCACCATCATTCAGCCGCCCCAAATTGTGGAAGCGGTGAAAAACATGGTCGGTAGTCGGGTCTAGATTCGCTTATTTTCATCACTTTTTCTTATGCAAAAACAGCGCCTTATTTTAGGACTCATTCTGCTGCTGGTAGCCGCAGCCATTACTGTACTAGTCAAAATGCCCATGCGTTTGGGCTTAGACTTACAGGGTGGTTCGCAGTTAACCATCGAAGCCAAACCCACCAAAGATATTCCTAAAATTTCTGAACCTGAGCTAGAAAGCATTAAAAAGGTGATCGAAAATCGGGTGAATGGTTTAGGTGTTTCGGAGCCATTGGTGCAAACTATGGGCAATCGTCAAATTTTGGTGCAGCTCCCTGGAGTTAGCGACCCCCAAGAAGCCGAGAAAGTTTTGGGTGGCACCGCTCAACTGGATTTTCGAGAACAGAAGCCAGACACTGAAGGGGCGCTAGGCGTAGCTCGCCAACAAAACATTTTGGCTAAAGGTTTGTTGGAAGGCTTAAAAAAGTCTGACAAAAAAGACCCCGCTTCGATCAAAATGGCCAAGGAAACTTTGCAAAAAAGTAATCTGGCGATCGCCGAGTCATTCACCGCACCAAAAATCACCGGCAAAAATCTAAAAACCGCTCAAGCTGAATCCCATCAACAGGATAGCGGTTGGGATGTAACTCTACGCTTTGACGAAATCGGTG
>JANOXZ010000765.1:0-3667 GCA_031418695.1 Synechococcales cyanobacterium VAR_35_metabat_10 | reverse complement strand
ACCTTTTTTAACTATGGCTTTTATGGCAATGGTTATTTATAGTAATCCGCTGTTGATTTGGCAGTTGCAGGGTCGTTATCGGCAGGTTTTGAGCCGTTATCGGTTAAATGCGGTGCTGCTAACTGGGATTATTTTCGGTTTGTTGGCGGGGTCTGTATTATGTTTGGCGGTTGTGGATCCTTCTCATGCGCAATTTTTTCAGAAGGCTGAGACTTTTTTGACAACTGTAACTCAGGGCACCAATGCTGGTGGTACTGGTACTTCTAATACAGCAGCTTTGATTAAGTTGGTAATGAATACGCTGCGGGTGTTATTCGTAATGTATATGCTGTTTGGTGTTGTACAGGTGTTTCAAGCGGTTCGTCAGGGGGAGGAGTGGAAGGATTTAGCCAGAACGCCTTTCTTTGTTCTTTTGGCGGGTACGATGGGCGATGTGCTAATTGGCGCGATTACTGGGACGTAGTTTTATGTCTGATGAGAGGTTTAGACCTGTAAATCAAATGCTGGGGGCGCGCCCTGGTTTGGGACCGATTCCGGCTGATTTAGCTCTTCCGTGGGGGGCGATCGTCATTTTGGTGTTGGTTTTTACGCGCAGTGTGTTTGTTTTAGATTGGATGTGGACGATCGGCTTGATTGTGTGGGGCTGCACTACTTGGGCGGTGCTTACGGGTACGAAGCCTCATAAGTTTTTGTCGAAGTTTATGTCGCCGCCTCGGCGGTGGTCGCGGGGGCATGGTCGCTATAAGCCGATGGCTGTTAGTAGCCATCGGCCTCGCAGACGACGATAGGTTTCGAGTGTGCTTGTAGTAGCTTTGTAGGGTGGGCAGTGCCCACCATTGTTATCAATGTTACTTGTCAAACAAGGGTCTTAAGTTTTTAACGGTGGTTATCATGAATAAAAAATTTAGGGTGATTAATTTGTTTCTTTCTCGATCGATGAAGTTATCGAGGAAGGCTGCGACGATTGTGGTGCTGGCGATCGGGTTGTCTTTGGGTGGGGCGGTGTCGGCGAGGGCGATCAATATCAACTTTGACCAACTTTTGCAGGAAATTGAGGCTATTTCTAATACTCTTTCTCAGGGGTTACAGACTTTTGCTGGTATCCAATCTGTGCCGTTGGGTACTTTAGATTTGCCGACGACGGCTGAGACTCAGCAGGCTGTGACTAATGTTTTTGGTCAGGGGAATCCCCAGGCAAATGCTAATAATTTGACAAATAATATTACTTCTTTGAATGCTGCTGGAATTGCTAATAAAAAAATATGGAGTAAGGAAGGTCAAGAGAAGCAGTCGGAAATAACAAATGAGGGAAATGTGTTGGATAAGGAGAGTTTTGATGCGGCTGGTAGAAGTATCGCAGAGGCTGGTTCTGCTTCTGGTAATGATTCATCTCAAGAAATATTGAAAAATATTAGTCGCCAGTTGGGGGAGCAGGCAATTATTAGTGATGACCAGGCTCGGCTTTTGGTTATTCAAAATAGTTTGTTGCAGGAGTCTAATTTGCAGACTTCTGCGGCGAATGGTAGTACTGCTAGTACTCAAGAAATGATCTCTGGTCAGGCTAAGAAGAAAAATATCGAGGAACAAGATCAGCTTATTGGTGATCTTGTTAGTATCGAGAGGTCTTTGAGGGAATGAGTAATATGTTGATGTTTAGCAGTCAGCTTTTGGCAATCTCGGTGACTTCAAATGATATTAGCGATATCTTTAATTCGACGAATATTGTTACTGATGATGCGATTCCTAAGGCGCTCAATGTGATGTGGGGTTATGCTCTAAATGGCAGTTTGTATAAGCTAAGCTGCGGTTTGGGGATGTTTGCGGCGGTGGCTGGGGTGGGCTTTTGGTCATTAAAGTTTTATAAGGCTTTGAATGAAAGCACTTTGCTACCTACGGTTAATGAGATAGTTTGGCCTTTGCTGATAGTGATGCTGCTGGCTAATGGTGGCGAAAATATGCGAATGGCGACCTATGGAATGAAGAATATGATTAATAGTATGAATAATTCTGTTCATAGGGTTGTGGAATTGGATGTGAGTTATCAGAAAGCTTATCAGGCTTTGGCTAGGGCGAGTTTTGATAGTTTTTTGATGCAAAGTTTGTACAGTTCGTGTGAGGCAAATATCGATCAAGCTAAGCTCAATGAGTGTTTGACCATTGGTCAAGGTTTGATGAATACTAGGCTGAATGGAAGATTTAGTTCTTTAAGTAGTGCTAAGCCTGAGTTAAATACGGCCTTTAATAATATTAATGCTGCTCAAACAAACGACTCAAATAAAAAGGTGGCTAAAGTGAAGCAGACAACTGATAAAGGTCCTGTAGCCGAAACGATTGGTACTCCTACTAATGCTACTAGCATTTTTAACGCTACTAGTCTTAGTAATGGTGTAAATCCCCAGGATGCAACGTTCCAAAAAAACATCCTTGCTTTAAGAAAAGCTTTCTTGTATTTGTTGGAGGTGCTGATGTTGGTACTAGCTTTAGTGGGGCCAATATTTTTGGGGCTTTCAATGTTTCCGGTGGGTACTAAGCCTTTGGTATCTTGGGGTGCATTGTTCTTGGCTACGGGGTTTTGTAAGATTTGCTATACTCTGATTGCTGGGTTATCGGCGGTGGCTATGGTGTTATCTGAAAATATTGATATGTCGATATTTGCAATTATTGTTGGTGGTTTGGCTCCGATTCTATCTGTGACTATGTCATCGATCTTGTCTAGTTCCCTTTCTTCTGCTGTGAATTCGATCGCTTATCCAGCTAAGGAGTACGGTGTAAATGCGGGTCTAACGGCTGGAGCACCTCCTGGTCAACCGCAATCTTCTATTCAAACTATGAATGACCGTGAAAGCGTAAAGAGTGGAGGGAAGTAAACACAGTTATAGATTAAGTAAAAATGACAATATAAAGAAAACAAACGTCATGAATAAAGCAACTCTGATAATAATCATATCTTCACTGACAGCAAATTTGGGTTTTCTAGCTTTGCCATCCATGGCAGATCGAGAATATTTTTACAAGAATTGTGCTGAACTGCAAAAAGCTATGAATGATTATAATCCAGGAGACAAATATGAAGGATTTGAAAAAGTTAGAATGATGCGAAAAAAAACCGGTTTTGAACAATATATTGTCTTTTGCAATGGCGGAATCGTAAAAGACGGAACAGAAAAAACAATATGCCGTGGATATATAGCTTATGCTTTCGCTCGAGTCCCAGCGACTGCCCGTTACTTTACAAGTTGGGGAACAATGAGAGAGGAATCAAATTTATATGATGCTGATCAAGGCAAGTATTGTCGGCGGGTAAAGTGACATTGTGTCGATTCAGAATTCTTAGGAAATAGCTAAGGTTTTAAAATGAAAAAATTTATTTTCCGATATTTACTGATAATGGGTGCCGTCGCCACCACAAGCATAGCGATCGATTCACTTGCGCATCCAGCGATCGCCACCCCAGCCCAAGCCAAACCACCGCCAGACAGCCCAGTACCACCTTGGGTGAACCCCCAATCAATAATCACAATGTCGCTCCTCGCCATTGGCGGCTACTTCATACTACGTCCCGGCAAGAAAAGAGACCTGATGGCCAGTGCCCGCTGGGCAAGAGATCAAGAAAAAGTAGCCGCTGGTAAAATAGCCATCAAACAAATCAACGAGCGCAAGCGTGATG
>JANOXZ010000764.1:0-4950 GCA_031418695.1 Synechococcales cyanobacterium VAR_35_metabat_10 | reverse complement strand
GGAGCTGTACCCGATCGAAGACCGGATGCCATTAATTCAGAAAGTGACTCCAGTGTTCATCGATCGGCTGGTAGCCAATGTCACTGCGGGTTTTCGCGGCGATGTAGGAGTGGTACCTCGGCAGTTTCTGCGCCAGTTTGTGAATATCTTAGATTTGGCCGCGACTTTCCCTGATTTCGATCCGATGACAGCAGAAGGATTAGAAGTAGCCCCGGCTGAACTGAATGCCGAAGAACTCCGCCTTCAACAAGGATTACCAGCCTTTATCCCTGAACCAGAAGATGAAAAAACTTATGAATTAGTTGAGTTCTAATAAAGTTTAATCACCTCTAATTTCCACCAGCACTTCACCTGTGTTCAAAAACTCTAAAGCTTCAAGTAGCGTTGAACCTAGTATCTCTTTCAATCGAGCATTAGATGTATTGCCACATGTCAATAAAATGATTTGTGGTGGTCCACCAAAACGATTGACTAAATCTACGAAGTCACTATCTTTGGTCATCACTATTATATCCTGGGCTTTATGCGTACAGTAGTGCTGCTTTCAGATCATCGGCCTCTAGATCAGGCATCTCTTCAAGGATTTCTTCGGCACTGAGTCCAGCAACAAATAAATCAAGGACATCAGATACCCGAATCTGCATCCCTCTAATACAAGGGCGACCGCCACATTGTTTAGGATTGATTGTGATTTTTGCAAGTAAGTCTGACATCGGTATGAATCCAAATATAACTTTGTAAGTGTTAGCATTATTATATCCCATGATGAATAGGGTGTTGGGATAAATAAAACCACTTAATCTGTGATGATAATATCCAAAACATCTAAGAGAGAAATTGCTTCGGGCAAGATTTATGAAATTCAACTTGATAAAAAGAAGCGTCTTTTAATCTGAAATCTTTGAATTTTTGATATTCATATTCGCTGCCAGATAAGATTTCAATCATTTTTCAACCCAGTCAAAAATTGATATGTGGAAGCACCAATCATAATATATTTCAGAATATCATAATAAATTCAGCGATTTCGGGATGAGCCAGCTCCATACGTTGCGGTAAAATGGCCGAAGTATTTACGCAAGGACAACTCCTCATGACCACCAGCGCACCAGATTTTTGCACCGGCATTCAGTACTTCGCCGAGAAAACCCCTGGCATAGAGCAATATGGACAGCAGCCCGCCATTGCCAGTGGTCAGACCTCGATCGAACCTGGCAACGCCAATGCCACTTTTCAAACCCTGCTCTACGCTGATGCCCTGCGTTATCTGACCCTACAAATTTGTGCCAGCAAAGCATCCGGGCATCCCGGCGGTTTTGCCAGTCAAGCTGAAGCTTACGCCGCATTAGTGATGCTTGGTCACAAAAACATCATCACCGAAGTTGGCCACCACGCTCCTGGCTTCTACAGCGCGATGTTTTTGGACAAGTCCCTCGAAAAAATGGGCATTACGACCGTGCAACAACTGCGCGATCGATTCCGCGAAAAACATGGGCTGATCGGTCACTTATCTGGATTTATCCCAGGGATCTTGGCTCCTGCCGGACCATTGGGTCAGGGACAACATTTTGCGATGTCTGCCGCTTTCTTACATCCCGGTAAACTCTTTCCTTTTACTGTGGGCGATGGTGGTTTAGGTGAACCCTACATCATGAGTGCCATGCAGCATTTTCACACCGCCTTTCCAAAAGTCACTAACTTCATGCCGATCTTGGTTTGGAACGGCTACAGCCAAGAACACCACAGCATGGTGTCTACCAAAACCACCCCAGAAATGATCCAATATTGGCAGGGGAATGGCTTTGAGGAAGTAATTCTTGTTGATGCCAAAAATTTTGATGACCAAAATCAGAGCGGTGCTTATGTAGATAACACCATTTGTTCTTTAGAAAAGAGATTGGCCTTTACGGCAGCAGTGATTGAAGGAGTCGATCGGGCGGCAAAGGCAGCATTGGGCGGCAAATTGACTGTCTTTATTATTAAGCAGCTCAAAGGTGCGGGCGTACATGCTACGGGTTCTAAGTCTCACAACCTTTATGCTCACCACACGATCGATAATGCCGATATTATCAAAGGTCTGCAAAATCGCTCTCTACATCCCGATGCTTGGGCTTTAGTCCGCACTAACTGCGAACGAGCCGGTGGTGGCTCTTCTTCTCAAGTTGCAGTGACCGAATCGATATTGCCAATGGTCGATCTGGGCACCTTGCCACTTCAGGAATTCGCCGTTGGTGGCGACCCTCAAGTAGCTACTACTGCCATGGGTAAATTGGTCGGCTATGTGGGTCAAAAAGATCCTAAGTTTTTAGTAACCAACGCCGATGGCAACGAAGCTTCTGGGATTGCCAACATCAACCAAGCCCTGAAAATTGTCCACCCCACCACCGATGACTTGTATTATCAGGCTCCCAATGGTCAGGTTTATGAACCATTGAGCGAAGATGCCTGTGCAGGTATGGCGGCTGGTTTGGCACTGATGGGTTCTCGATCGCTCTGGTGCTCTTATGAATCTTTTGCCATCAACGGTCTACCAATTTGGCAAACCGTCACCCAAGGCATGGCCGAACTGCGTCGTCCCACACCCTCAACGATTACCCTATATACTGCTGGCGCGTTGGAACAGGGACGAAATGGCTGGACACACCAACGCCCCGAAGTCGAAGCTTACTTCGCCTCCATGATGCGCAATGGCAACGTCTTCCCGGTATTCCCCCCCGATGCCAACAGCATCCAGGCTTGTTACGACTGGGCTTTGACTACTCAAAATAAAGGAATTGTGATTACTGCTAGTAAGTCGCCACTGCCAATTCGGACTACTTTGGCACAGACCAAGCAGGGCTTAATTGATGGCTCGATCGAACTCCAAGTCACTCCTGGTAAAAAAACTGTGGTATTAGCCGTCATCGGCGACATGACCTTGGCTCCGGCCTACGCCGCCGCCGCGACTTTGGCAGAACAAGGCATCGGCAGCAAAATTATCTCGGTCATCAATCCCCGTCGCCTCTATCGTCCAACCGATGTGGCTTGGGATACTTGCAGCGAGCCAGATGATGGTTTCTTGAGTGATGCTGATTTCCAGAAAGCCTTCGGTGGCGATGCCCTGATTGGAATCACTGGTGGCGCACCAGCGATGCTAGAGCCAATCATGCTGCGATCGACTGCTCCTCGGGATACTTTTGCTTGGAAGCGCGGTGAAACCACCGCCACTGCGGGAGAGCTGATGGAATTTAACGGCATTACTGCTGCTAAGGTAGTTGATCGGGCTAAGGAATTACTGGGTTAATGTTGGTTGATCTGCTGATATCCAATCCAGCCAAATTCCTGTAAGGTATTAGCAGGTCTGAATGTTAACTTTTATTAAAGAGAACTCCAAAAATATGGCAATTGCAACCGCATTGAAATGCGAAGTCAAAGATTTAGCTTTAGCTCCTTCCGGCAAGCAGCGGATCGAATGGGCTGGCCGCGAAATGCCAGTTTTGAAGCAAATCCGCGATCGGTTTGAAAAAGAAAAGCCTTTGGCTGGTATCCGTTTGGTAGCTTGCTGCCACATTACTACCGAAACAGCTCACTTGGCGATCGCCCTTAAAGCCGCTGGTGCTGATGCAATTTTGATTGCCAGCAACCCTCTTTCTACTCAAGATGACGTAGCAGCCAGCTTGGTTGTAGATTACGGCATTCCAGTTTTTGCATTTAGAGGCGAAGACAGCGAAACTTACAAGCGTCACGTAGAACTAGCTCTAGATCATCGTCCAAACATCATTGTTGACGATGGTTGTGACGTAGTCGCTACCTTGGTACAAGATCGGCAGCATCAACTTGCAGAGTTGATTGGCACCACCGAAGAAACTACCACTGGTATTGTGCGTCTTGAGGCAATGTTTAAAGCTGGTGTTTTAACTTTCCCAGCAATGAACGTAAACGATGCTGACACCAAGCATTTCTTTGATAACCGTTATGGTACTGGCCAATCTACTTTAGATGGTATTATCCGGGCGACCAATATTCTATTAGCTGGTAAGACCATTGTGGTTGCTGGCTACGGCTGGTGTGGCAAGGGTACTGCGATGCGCGCTCGCGGTATGGGTGCTAACGTAATTGTGACCGAGATTGATCCTACTAAGGCGATCGAAGCAATTATGGATGGCTTTGGCGTAATGCCGATGGCTGAGGCTGCTAAGGTTGGTGATATTTTTATCACTGTTACTGGCAACAAGCACGTTATTAAAGATTCTCATTTCGATGTGATGAAAGATGGCGCGATCGTTTGTAACTCTGGTCACTTCGATATCGAAATTGATTTGGCTGCTCTAAAAGCTAAGACAACTGAAGTTAAGACCGTTCGTAACTTTACTGAAGAGTATTGCTTGAAGAATGGCAAGTCGGTCATCGTCATTGGCGAAGGTCGCTTGGTAAACTTGGCTGCTGCTGAAGGCCACCCCAGCGCAGTTATGGATATGAGCTTTGCTAACCAAGCAATGGCTTGTGAGTACCTCGTCAAAAACCGTGGCGAACTAACCCCAGGGATTCACTCGATCCCAGTCTCTGTCGATCGCGAAATCGCTCGTCTGAAACTCGAAGCGATGGGCATCCAAATCGATAGCCTGACTCAAGATCAGCTCGACTATGCCAACTCCTGGACTTCTGGTACCTAATTTCTTTCCCCTTGGGAAGATTAGCTAATTAATTGTTGACTAACATGGGCGAACTATTCGCCCATGTTTTTTTGGCGTTGCTGAATCAGAGGATGATTTTTAATTTCTATTCTTTTGAGCTTTGATAAGTCTGTTTGAACATCGAACAGTCGATTTGCGTTGAACGTATTGTAATGGTTGTGGAACGAACATTTTTTTACGGAGGAGACGTTAGGAATTGCATATCTTTGCAGTGGAATTATCCGTTTTAGTTATTTAAAATCATTGAAATCTATTTATATTTTGGTGTTTCCTTCAC
>JANOXZ010000763.1:0-2829 GCA_031418695.1 Synechococcales cyanobacterium VAR_35_metabat_10 | reverse complement strand
ATTCGCCGATTTCCATCAGACGCAGCGTAATCGGCATTTTAGTCTGCGGGTCATAGCCCAGCAGTCTGATTTGGCCGGTATAAATCACGGTGATCTGAGCGGGCATTTGCTCGCGCATCAATACGGTTTGCCCCATGCGATAGCGGACAAATTGCGCTTGCTCAGTCAGATCGGCGATCGCCTGGTCTGGTAGCTGGGCAAAAGGTGGGGTAGTAGTAAAAAAATCTTGGATTTTTTTGGATTGGGCGTTGGCGGTAAAAGTCATAATAAAAATTTATTTTAAGAAGCGGTAGAAGCTGATTCTGGATTCACAGTCAAGTCTGAGACTAAACTTGGGGCTGAATTTAAAACTGGATCATCTGCTGGCAGCTCTGGCACTGGTTCGGCTTTGGTGGCTAGCCCTTGAGCAATTTCTCCCTGGAGCCAGGTTTGGAACATTTCGGCCACTAGTTTCTGACGCATTTGGTCATCGAGCTGACAGGGGATGTATTTATCGGGTCGCACAATCACAAACCACTGATCTAGTTTAATCGGTGGGCAGATTTGGCCAGTAGGGTGGCTTGATAGTAATTTGCCAATTACCGGGTGCGGAGTACTGATTTCCACGGGACCAATTAGTCCGCCGGTTTGAGCTTCGGCTCCTTCGGAGTAGCGCCGAGCTAAATCTTCAAAGCTTTGTTCGCCCTCTAGCAAACGGAAATATAATTCCTGCGCCATGCCAATATCTTTGGTGCGAATCAAAGAATAGATCACTTTATCTAATTGGCCTTTGCGGTTCAGAAAATAGGATTCTACTTTAGAACCCCAAGTTTCTTGTTTGAACTTTTCAATTTTGTGTTGGCGCACCGCGATTTTATCGAGCTGCACCCGGGTCAAACCTTGGGCTGCCAGCCATTCTTGCAGTTGCTCATTGGTCTTAAGCTGCAACCGACCATAAAAGGTCTTGATCGCCTCGGTGGCTTCGGCCTCATCACAATGAATTTCGACCAGACCTCGATCGATGGCAATTTCTCGCACTAAATTAGGCAGCATCTGATAGGTAATCAGCATGTCACCTAGTTCGGCGGCTGGAACCCGAAAGGCTCCGATTTCGACAATCTCTGACATAATTTGCACCCCAGATAGCTCTGCTCTATTGGTCAAGTTCTCCGTTCGCGTAGCGTTGCAGAATGCAAATCGCCCAGTTTTTATCCTAATAGACAAACGGTTAACACCTTATCTATGGACTTCACCCAACTATTATGCCCATCCGGATATTAGTTTTTTGTTATTCGCTGTTTCCGACAGTTGATTAAGCTTAAAATACGATATTTGGCGCAGATTTGGGTAAGATTCAACCCGAGACATTGGCAATAATTAACTGCAATTGTTGCAGCACTCGCCCACTAGCTAATAGCTCCTGAGCCTTTGCCATGCCTGCTTTTAGGTCGCTAGCTACTCCACAATGCCAGAGATAAAACCCGCCATTCCAAACCGCCGATTCTAGCAATTCGTTGGCTTTCCCCTGTAATAAATCATCCATAGCAGCAAAAATATTTTCGTTTAAGGGCGGATTGATATTGCTCACATCGTAGTCTTGATGATGCAGCAAAATCCGCTCTAAATGACTTTCACTACCTGTACCCACAATTACCGTGCGATCGTGGGGTAAATCGCAGCTTCCTTCTAAGCCCTTCACCGTAGTAGTAGCCAACGGGTTGCCACGCATTTCCAAAGCCGCCAAAGCAGTCTTTTCAGTGGGTGGATGTACATAGCCAAAAATCAGATGACTAGCTCCAGCGTAGGGAGTCCAAAGTAGCTCTAGGGTGGCGATCGGGGGGCGTTTACCAATTTCTTCGCGGTACTGGACTAAACTCTGAGTTAAGGGGAAATGACGAGGCGTATAGACAAAGGCCAAGTTGGTGGCAGCAAACACTTTTTGCACTCCAGCCAGATCTAAGCCACCCCAATTTACGCCCCAATGATGCCAAAAATCGACCAAAGGCAGACCGTACTTGGTGGGCATTCGATCGCCCCCATGAAAAATCACCGGCATTTGCATGGCGGCCAGCATCAATCCGGTCACTAACCCCAGTGGTGCCGTGCGCGATCGACCATCGTAGGGAATTCCAAACACCCGAGGAGCCACATCACTGATCGGCTGTAAGCTGGGGCCAAATTCTGCCCAGCTATCCAGCATCCCAGCCATTTCGGCTCCCGTAGGGCGACGAATGCGGTGGGCAATCAAAAAAGCCCCAATTTGAGCCGGAGTCGCCTCTGCTAACAGCATTTTCTTCATGGCCAAAGCAGCTTCCGATCGACTAAGACTTTTGCCAGTATGAGGGCCACTGCCAATTTTTTTGACTAACTCGCGAAACTCTTCCATGGTTGGATACTGGTGAGGGGATTATCATTATCGGTTCTGAGGGGGCGCATTGATCACCCTCACCATTACTTCCCCAGATGTCATCATGGGTCAATTTTAAGTTGTTGCTTGAATTTCCTTGGCTCTGGCAATGACCAAGGCACAGAAACTAGCGATCGGCGGAATATTCATTCGATCGGTGGTGGTCACTAACATGACCTGACGCTGTAAAGGTAGCGATCTGGGTTCGCTGGCTGTAGGTGCCAAAAGAGCCAATGGGCGTACAGTGAGGTTTGGCTCCCGCTCAATATCAGTCAAGGCCGATCGGGGTAACAAGGCAATCAGTTCTCCCTGCTGCACGACTCCCCGAAAAGCATCCAAAGAATTTAGCTCTAGTACCGCCTGCAATTTTGCCCCTAGTCGATCGAACTGCTCTTGCACCAGCCGCTGCATCCCGTAACCATCTTTAAAAACCACTTGGGGAT
>JANOXZ010000762.1:0-6196 GCA_031418695.1 Synechococcales cyanobacterium VAR_35_metabat_10 | reverse complement strand
GCCGGATTGTTAGGGTTTTTGTTAGAGCGCACTGTAGTAAGGCATCTCTATGGTCGGCCACTAGAAACATTGTTGGCTACTTGGGGGGTGAGCTTAATTTTGCAGCAGTTTGTGCGTAGTGTAAGCTGGCAATTTATGATTGGTATTGGGATTTTTGGCGTTCTTTACTATGGCGGAAATCAGCTCCTCTCTACGGGGAAATCAGCTAAGTTTGATTGGAAAAAGCTGTTGTTAACCACGATCGCCGGGATTGCCTCGCTGGTGATCTGTAATGTTTTGGGAGATATGTTTAAGCTGGCAATTACTCAACCTTGGTTTGGCGCACAGAACGTCGATGTGACCGCTCCATCTTGGTTACTGGGTGGACTGCCGATCGGCGATGATCAATTGCCCTCCACCAGAATTTTTATTATTGTTCTAACGGCTTGCTGTGTAACTGGAGTTTATTGGTTCTTAAATAAATCAATGTGGGGACTGCGCATTCGGGCGGTCACCCAAAATAGAGAAATGAGTTCTTGTCTAGGGATTCCAACCGATCGAGTAGATGCCTTGACTTTTGCTTTGGGTTCTGGTTTGGCCGGGATTGCAGGGGTGGCAGTTAGCCTGTTGGGTTCGGTGGGGCCAAATACTGGTACTAACTACATTATCGATACTTTCATGGTTGTAGTGGTTGGAGGCGTGGGTAAATTGGTGGGATCGATCGTGGCCGCGTTGGTATTGGGTACTACTAGCTACCTAATTGGTTCCGATAGCTTTGCCCCACTGTTAAGCTGGGCACCACCGCTGGCTAGTTTCTTCACCTTTTTCTCGAATTCCAGTATGGCAAAGGTAATGGTGTTTTCAGCGATTTTTGTTTTTCTACAAGCCCGTCCAGCCGGACTTTTCCCACAAAAAGGTCGTACCGTAGAAAATTAGGTGATTACTTTCAAATTAACAATTTAGTTGGGTGGGTGAGCGAAGCCAAACCCCACCCAGGAGTAGAAAATGCTAACTAGAGTATTGCGCCAGCCCGTCTGGCGAGAAGTAATTATTATCGGGGGGCTAGTAATTCTCTTTGCTACCGTCATTCCCCAGTTGCTGTACACTATCGGCCAAGGATTTCGGGTGGGATTGCTAGGGCGCTTTATGGCTCTGGGCATTGCCGCTTTAGGCATCGATTTAATCTGGGGCTACACCGGAATGCTTAGCTTAGGACATGGGATTTTCTTTGCTTTGGGTGGCTATGCTTTTGCGATGTTTTTATTGTTGCAGCTACCAGCCGGGAAACTGCCGGAATTTTTTAGTTTAAACGGAGTCACCGAACTGCCCTGGTTCTGGCAGCCTTTTGCTTCCTTGCCTTTTACGCTGCTGGCCGTGATTTTAATTCCGGCACTGGTGGCAGCGATCGTCGGTTACTTTGTCTTTCGCAACCGCATTCGGGGAGTATATTTCTCGATTTTGACCCAAGCAGCGCTGATTGTTTTTTATAACTTGTTCAATAGTCAGCAGAAATGGATCAATGGGACTAATGGACTAAAGACCGACAGCGCAATGTTTTTTGGCAAAGTAGTGAGTTCGATCGAAGTCCAATGGCTGTTTTATTTATTTAGCCTCTTTGGTTTGGTGGGTGCTTATGGTATCTGTCGCTGGCTGACTAATGGCCGGTTTGGGCGGTTGTTAATGGCTATCCGGGACGATGAGCCTCGGGTGAGGTTTTCGGGCTATGACCCCACGGGCTTTAAGGTGTTTGTCTTGGCGGTTTCGGCGGCTTTGGCGGGTATTGCCGGTGCATTGTTTACGGTGCAGTCGGGAATTATTACTCCCAATGCCATGGATATTTCGTTTTCGATCGAGATGATTATTTGGGTGGCAGTGGGTGGTCGCGGAACTCTGGTAGGAGCAATCATCGGAGCTTTGTTAGTGAATTTTGGTAAGAGCATTCTGAGTGAACAGTTTCCGGCCTTCTGGCTGTTCTTTCAAGGTGCCATGTTTTTAATCGTTGTAGCGGCTGTGCCAGATGGTCTGGTGGGTTGGGCGCGGCGGACTTGGCAGGAACTAGAGCAAAGGGGCAAAAGTCGATCGGCTACTTATCCGCAGATTGACCTTGACGAGAATCTGCAAAGTGAAAAACTACATAATTCGGGTAAGTAGTCATGGAAAGAATCTTAAATATTCAAGAACTTACTGTTAGTTTTGATGGCTTTAAAGCCCTAAATGATCTGAACTTCAGCCTCGATCAAGGAGAGTTACGGGTGGTTATTGGGCCAAATGGAGCTGGGAAAACTACTTTTTTGGATGTAATCACTGGTAAAGTAAAGCCCACCCGTGGCACAGTGCAGTTCAAAGATCACAATCTGCGCAATTTATCGGAAGACCAAATTAGTCGGATGGGAATTGGGCGCAAGTTCCAAACTCCGCGTATTTATCAAAAGCTGACGGTGCGCCAAAATATTGAGCTAGCGGGGAATCCCAATAAAAGTTTGTTTGGTACTTTGCTGGGCAAAAAATCACCAACAACCCAACGCCAAATTGCAGATTTATTGGGGGTAGTGGGGCTAGAACCCAAGGCCGACATTGCGGCGGAGTTGCTTTCTCACGGTGAAAAGCAGCGATTAGAAATTGGCATGTTGGTGGCGCAGTCACCAGAATTATTGTTGGTAGATGAACCAGTGGCGGGCTTGACCGATGAAGAAACGGAGGAAGTGGGTCAACTATTGTTGAATTTGTCTGCCAACCACTCCATTATTGTGATTGAGCATGATATGGAATTTGTGCGACAGCTTTCTGCTGGTCTTGGCTCTCAAAAAGAAAATCGGGTCACGGTGTTGCACGAAGGCCATGTACTATGCGAAGGTTCGATGGCCGAAGTCCAAAAAGATCCCCAGGTAATTGCGGTTTATTTAGGTAGCGAGGAACAACACTAATGTCAGCAGCTTATTCTGTTAAACACCAAGATCCTACAGATACAGAGCAAATGCTCAGTATCCAAAATTTGAATGTGTACTATGGTGAAAGTCATATTTTGCGCGATGTAGATTTGAATGTGGCTCCGGGAAAAATGGTTTGTTTGATTGGTCGCAATGGGGTTGGTAAAACTACGTTGCTGAAAACTATTATGGGCTTGTTGCCACAACGCAGCGGCGAGATTTATTTTGAGGGTAGTTCTCTGAGCAAAATCCCTACCGATCAACGGGTGAAGTCGGGGATTGCCTATGTGCCGCAAGGGCGGGAGATTATTTCTCGACTGACGGTGGAGGAGAATTTGTTGTTGGGGATGGAAGCTCGGGCTGGTGGCAGAAAGAAGGCCAATCAAATTCCAGCAGAAATATTTGATCTATTCCCGGTGTTGCAGCAAATGCTGGGACGAATGGGGGGAGATTTGAGCGGTGGACAGCAACAACAACTATCGATCGCCCGTGCCCTGATGGGAAATCCGCGTTTATTGGTGTTGGATGAACCCACTGAAGGCATTCAACCTTCGATTATTTTAGAAATTGAAGCAGCGGTGAAAAAGATTGTGCGGGAGACAGGGATTTCGGTGCTGTTGGTGGAACAGCATTTACATTTTGTGCGACAGGCTGATTGGTACTATGCGATGCAAAAAGGCGGCATTGTGGCTTCTGGTTCTACTGATGAGCTGAGTAAAGATGTAGTTCAAAAGTTCTTGGCTGTTTAGAAAATTGGCTGCTAAAATAAAGAAGTGGGTTTCGACCCTAATCGAAGACCGTGTATTTGGTACCTAAAATCATGCCAATTATCTCTTCCCAAGAATTTGCCAACCTATTGCCCGACAGTAACATGTTGGCTAGTGATGAGCCGGAAATGGAAAGTAGTCTCCACTATTTACAAGCAATGTTGCTAGTAAGCTGCCTAGAATGGCTGTGGCGCGATCGAGATAATTTTTTCATCGGAGCCAATCTGACAGTTTATTTTAGCCGTCAGCAACTTAAGAATCGGGATTTCCGGGGACCAGATTTTTTCTTGGTTAAAAACACCCAACGGCAACCTCGGCGATCCTGGGTAGTTTGGGAAGAAGACGGCAAGTACCCAGATATCATCATTGAGTTGTTATCGGAGTCAACAGCAAATGTGGATCGCACCGACAAAAGAGAACTCTACCAAGATCGTTTTCGTACACCAGAGTATTTCTGGTTCGACCCAGAATCTTTAGAATTTGTCGGACTGCGGTTAGTTGGCAACCGCTACCAAGATATCCCCAATCAACCATATGGCAAATGGAGTGAAACACTGGAGCTGTATCTAGCAATTCTAGATGGCCAACTACGGTTCTTTAAACCCAATGGGGAAATAGTTCCGACTCCCCAAGAATCAGCGGTACATGAAGGCGAAGCAGCATTACTAGCTCGGAATGAATCAGCTTTAGCAAAGCAAGAATCATCTTTAGCAAAACAGGAATCATCTTTAGCAAAGCAAGAATCAGCTTTAGCAAAAGAAGAAGCTTCCCAGGCAAAGCAGGAATCAGCAATCGCAAAGCAAGAAGTTGAGCAACTCAGGGCAAAATTGCGAGAACTCGGAATTGATCCCGAATCTTAAAACAGAAAATACCTTTGAGCCATCGGCAATACTGTTGCTGGTTCACAGGTCAACAACTCACTATCAGCGCGGACTTCATAGGTTTCGGGGTCAACTTCGATGCGCGGCAGCAGATCATTGAGCTTCATATCACGCTTAGACAGTTGGCGAGTATTTTTGACTGGCATAATCTGTTTTTGCAGTCCCAACCGATCGCCGATCCCATTATCGTGAGCCACCTGAGATACAAAAGTCATAGAAGTAGCTCCCACCGCTTTGCCATAGCTACCAAACATTGGCCGCATGTGAACTGGCTGCGGGGTAGGAATACTGGCATTAGCATCACCCATCTGCGCCCAGGCAATCGCCCCGCCCTTAAGTACCATCTCTGGTTTCACGCCAAAAAATGCCGGTCGCCATAAACAAAGATCCGCTATTTTACCCTCTTCGATCGAACCCACATAGTTAGCGATGCCGTGAGTAATTGCTGGGTTGATGGTGTATTTAGCAATATAGCGTTTTGCCCGTAAATTATCGTTGCGATCGCTATTTTCCACCGCCCCTGTTCCGGGCAACCAGCCCCGCTGAGTCTTCATTTTATGCGCCGTCTGCCAAGTCCGAATAATTACTTCCCCAATGCGTCCCATGGCCTGAGAATCAGAAGAAATCATACTAAAAGCCCCCAAGTCATGCAAAATATCTTCGGCGGCGATCGTCTCTCGGCGAATCCTCGATTCCGCAAACGATACGTCTTCAGGAATATTGGGATCTAGATGGTGACAGACCATCAGCATATCCAAATGTTCATCGAGGGTATTGAGAGTATAAGGACGAGTGGGGTTAGTCGAAGAAGGCAGCACATTGCTTTCGCCGCAGACTCGAATAATATCGGGCGCATGGCCACCACCGGCTCCTTCGGTGTGATAGGTATGGATTACCCGGTTTTTAAAAGCAGCGATCGTCTCTTCTACAAAGCCAGCTTCATTTAGAGTATCGCTATGAATCGCTACCTGCACATCATATTCATCGGCTACATTCAGGCAATTATCGATCGTCGCTGGAGTTGTACCCCAATCTTCATGAAGCTTGAGGCCGATCGCTCCAGCATGAACTTGTTCAACTAATGCCTCTGGTTGGCTGCTGTTGCCTTTACCCAAATAACCAATATTCATCGGAAATGCTTCGGCAGCTTGCAGCATTCGGTACATGTGCCAAGGCCCTGGAGTACAAGTAGTCGCACTGGTGCCCGCTGCGGGGCCAGTACCTCCACCAATCATCGTGGTAATTCCCGAGGCGATCGCTACTTCAATTTGTTGGGGACAAATAAAGTGAATGTGGGTATCAATGCCGCCTGCGGTCAAGATTTGGCCTTCGCCAGCAATTACTTCGGTTCCTGGACCAATAACAATATCTACGCCATCTTGAATATAAGGATTCCCCGCTTTCCCAATTTTGGCAATTTTGCCATCGACAATGCCCACATCGGCTTTCACAATTCCCCACCAATCCAAAATCAGGGCGTTGGTAATCACGGTATCTACTGCACCATTTTGGTTGGTAATCGGTGATTGACCCATACCATCACGAATTACTTTGCCACCACCAAATTTGACTTCTTCGCCGTAGCTGGTGAGGTCTTGCTCTACTTCAATAATTAGTTCGGTGTCTGCTAAGCGGATTCTGT
>JANOXZ010000761.1:0-13609 GCA_031418695.1 Synechococcales cyanobacterium VAR_35_metabat_10 | reverse complement strand
CAATCACACAATCTGGTAACTCCTGCTGTAACTCTGGAATTAAATCCCACGCCCGATCGCTGTCTGCGGTAATTTCAATTAACTTAATGCCCCCCGTCGCCACCGCCTTAGCCATCTGCAAACCCAATCGATAGGAAGGAGCGCGAATCACCGCAATTACTCGCTGTTGCTCAAGACGTTCTAGCCAGTTCATCACTACACCGGAATTTCATCAATAGCCGCGATATCCAGCCGCGACAGAGAAAGCATTTTAACATTATCAACATCCTCCGCCCGATCGCATCTAGCCACAAATTGACAGTTTTTGCAGAGCTGTTTTTCTGGTTCCACCTGGGGTAAAGATTTTCCCTGATGGTATTGCTGGAGCCAGATGCTTAGCCGATCGATCAACTCCTGCAATTCTTGCTGAGTTTCTTGGTGCTGTCGATCGCTGTAACTAAAGGTCACAGATTGAGGCGGATCGCTCTGGACAAACCAATAGGTAAAGGAAACATCTGCTGGCACGTAGTCACTGGTGGCTACCAACATATATAAGTACAGCCTAGTTTGCCATTCTTGCTCCAGTCTTTCGGCTCTGGCCGGACGACCATAGGTTTTCCAGTCGATAATCTGGGCTTTGACTCCTAGTAATAACAGGTCATAAATTGCTGTGAATAGATATTGGTTTTCATTATCTGCTCCAGAGAGCATCAAAGTCCGCACCTGCTCACTGGCACGTTCAATCTCTGGGGTTTCGGTAAATAAATGAGGTGCGGTTTGTTGTAGACCCTGCACAGCGGCCTGGATTTTGGGGTTGGCAGCAAGAAATGGCTCGATCAGCATTCCTATTTCTCTTTGATGCAATAGCCGGTGAAAATCGCTACCAAACTGCATACTTTGCTGTCGATCAGTGGGTGACAATGTGGCCAGTGAGCTGAGATAGATGTACTCAAACTTGCGGGGGCATTCTTTTAATGTTTTGAGATGTCCTTGAGAAAGACGTTGAAGATTCATAGGGTAAATGTCTGATAAAATGTTATCTGGTTTGCCAGGTAAGTATTGAATCAATTTCCCACACTCTATGGCTCAATACAAACATGATCGCTTCTTTAAATTTTATCTGCAATCTTTGTATAAAAGCAAAGGTACTACCCAGCAAAATATCCAAGTTCGTAATGATGAGGATCTAGAGATCGATCTGATGTTTATTAGCGATCAAGGTCTTGCTGGATGGGATCAGGAAGACCTGGGCTTGTTAGATAATTTGATGAAGGTTCATCCGACGATCGTTGTTGAGCACTACAGTTCATATTTGGAAGAGACAGATTTGAATAAATCTATCACTCGTAAGAATTTATATTGGGAGCCTAAGCAAAAAGAACTGGTCGAAGCTGCTAAGAAAGAGCAGAAGTTGACGAGTTCTAATAGGCTTTCGAAAGAAGCGACTGAGCAAATCGAGGAGCAAAATCCTTTCACTTGGATTTTGACGGTCAATTGCAGTCAAAAAATACTGAGGTTGTGTGATGCTAAGCCTGCTCCAGAGATAGGTGCTGGCGTTTATCGACTGTGTGGGCTTTTGAGAATGGGCATTGTGGTGATTTCTCAGTTGGAGGATAGTTCTGAAACTCTGTGGCTGAGGATGCTGGGCAATAGGGATTCGGCTCAGCAGGCATTTGGGTCGATTGATCAGTTGCCATTGGAGCAAAAAAGGAAAAATGATATGATCGATGCGTGCGTTAGGTATTGTGTTTATCTCAAGACTGTTCCAAATGAGTTTTTAACCGCAGAGGAGGAAGATTTTATGAAGACTATGGCAGAAGTTGATGAGTGGTATGAGGCTCAAATGATTGAGGGTGAACTTCAGGGTAAAACCCAGGGTGAAGTCAGGGCTGAAATTATGGCTGGGATTAGGGGTGAACTTAAGGGAGAAGCGAGGGGAGAGATTAGAGGTAAAGCCATCGGTGAGCAGCTTCAAAAGCGGTCGATCGCGCTTGGTTTGGTGCGGAAAGGTATAGATTTGGCCACGATCTCTGAGGTAACAGGGCTGACTGTGGAACAGTTAACGGAATTGCGGGACAATGGTTGATTTTGAATGCTCGATCGGCATTCCTAGTTTTGATGCAACAGCCGGTGAAAATCGCTGCCAAACTACAATTCTGCTGTTGATCAGTGGGTAACAAGGTGGCCAAGGAGCTGAGATAGATGTACTCAAACTTGCGGGGGCATTCCTGTAAGGTTTTGAGATGTCCCTGAGAAAGACGTTGAAGATCGATGTACTCTGATTTGGAAGTGCTCATAGCAAATGCTTTCTAGCCATCTGGCGAACGGTATCACAATCCTGAAAACACTGGACTGCAATGTCATGGTTTGCTGACATGCCGGGGTAACGAAATTCAACTGCATAGGTTGTCAATGCATCTAACGTTGGGCGCAGAGTTTCCCAATTTGGTTCAACAGGCAAAAATAAATCTAAAAGTTTGCTGAGGTCGTGGGTTTTATTGAAGGCAATATTTTCTTCTTGTAGGCAGGCTTTGAGATATTTTTCTGCACATTGCTGGCCATGAAAGCAGACGGCATCATAATTGGGTTTTTCTTGGACTTGCAGTTCTCGTTGAGCAGTATCAAAATCGCCCTCTGCTTTATCAATCCACTCTTGCGTAATTAGCTTCATACAGAACCTTTCCTCGTTTGATGATGTCTTGAATAAAAAAGTCTCCCATTTCTAAGCGTTGCTGAATTTGGGCGGGAGTACGTGCCATCAAGTCTAGTGAAAATGGATAGTTTAGCTGCTGGCGAATGGAGATTGCTTTTTTTACGGGCATTTCTTCAAAAGGCAAAATTATCAGTAGATCTACGTCTGAGTCTTCGGTTGGTTGTCCATAGGCGTAGGAGCCAAACAAGATTATCTTCTCTGGCTGGAATTTTGCAGCAATTTGCTCGCTAAAAGCCTCAATCTGGCTAAGGGCAATCATAATTACCTTTTTTTAAGAGCTTCCGATATTATACCAAGATCTTAATACAGACTGTGATTTATATCTCAGATTTATTCTGGGCTATTCGATCGAATGCCAAGAATGGATAATGGTTTCTTGACTTTTGAGAAATTTTGCTTAGCAAGCGTTTGGGGCGATCACCTTCGGTGCAAGCGAAGCTATCGATCAGTTGCCGTTGGAACAGAAAAAGAAAAATGATACGATCAATGCTAAGTATTGTGTTTATCTCAAGACTGTTTCAAAAGAGCTTTTAACCGCAGAGGAGGAAGATTTTATGAAGACTATGGCAGAAGTTGATGAGTGGTATGAGGCTCAAATGGTTGAGAGTGAGCTTCAAGGCAAAACTCAGGGTGAAGTCAGGGGTGAAATTAAGGGGGAAGCTAGGGGAGAGATTAGGGGACATATAGGCAAAGCTATTGGTGAGCAGCTTCAAAAGCGGTCGATCTCGCTTGGTTTGGTGCGGAAGGGTATAGATTTAGAGACGATCGCTGAGGTGACGGGGTTGACTATTGAGCAGGTACGAGCTTTACAGGATAATGACAGAGGCTGAATTTTTGGGATCGTGTGCAAAGGCTGACAACCTAACTCGGTTCGATCATTTTCCCAGTATGGTCTCAGGCTGTCTGCGATCAATCTTGCCCCACAGGATCTATACAATCTGAAGCTCGGAGGCTACAAAGGATAGTAAAAATCATTAGAGCAGCTAAGTTGACTTGTTCATTGGCTTTTCGTTGTTTTGTTAAAATACTCTAGAGATTTATCAAAATACTCTTGCGCAGAACGTAAGTTTTACATATAATTTTTAATGATACTACGAGACCACTAAAATGACTGATGTCAGACTAGGCGATGCCAACATTTCAAAAACTTTCAGTAACACTACTAATACTGTCCAAGATGGTTCTTTAAGTTACTACAGCGAAGAGTACAACCTTGTAGAAACTGGAGACTTTAGGCAGTTAACAATTGACTTCAAATTTGCAAAACAAACAGGATACATTGATAGGTTTCGGATATTAGCTGATAATGTCAATGTTATATACGAAACTAGTACTATTATTGAATCTACTGTAAGTCATAAGCCATTTAACTTGACTACTTTTCCAGGGGTAAAGTACAAAATTCAATTTCTTCAGAGCACCAACAGTATAAGCTCTCTGCAATACGATTTATCGTTGATAGACAAAGGAGTAGCTAAATCAATCTCGAATGATTTATTTGATATATTTACCATTAATTCTACTGGAGAAAAGTTCAAGATTGTTTCTCCTAAAATATCTGGTGATTCTATAAAAGATATTGCTTTATCTCAAAGTGGTAAGCTTTATGGCGTCACAAGAGATAATAACATTGTTCAAATAAGTTCTCAGACTAACACAATCAACAATCTGGGCGTATTTAAAGACTCACAAGGTTCATCTATCCAAGATATCAAAGCTGTCGAATTTGCAAAAGATGGAAAGATGTACATTATTGGGGCAAAACCAATATCAGAAGAGAAAACATATGCTTTTCTTGAATATCCGTCTGCCTTTAATCCAGAAATTACTTACAAATTACATTTGTATCGGGTTGATGATATAGAAAGTAAAACCGCTACTTTCATAGGTGATTTACCACTAGATCTTCATAATACCCAGTACACAACAAAGAGTTCCGATTTATATACCTTGGATGTAGCTAACAGTAGATTTTTAACTGTGGCTGGAGGTGCTTTATGGCAAGTTCCACTGTCAAATCCATCTTCGGCTAGTAAAATTGGTGATGGTATTAAGATTATAGATTACAATAACAAACTTAAAAATTTAGTGTTCGAAAACAACGAACTTATCGTGTACAACTCTGTTTCTGGGAGTAGTAGCTTCGAAGGAGAACCCTATCAAAGAATCAAAATAGATATTGATAATGGAATAGGTGTTATAGATAACAGCAAGGTTGTGCAATCATTTTTTGGTGGAACATCCATAATACCAGAGTCTCTTTTAAGCACGACACCTCCAGTGTTTTTGAATCATGCACCAACGGTTGCAAACGTAATCATCGACACTACAATACCTGCAAATGATTTATTCAATTTTGCAGTTCCTACTAATACATTCATAGACCCCGATGTTGGGGATAAATTAACTTACAAAGCCACTTTAGACAACGGAAATCCTTTACCTGCTTGGCTAAAATTTGATTCTACCACTCAGACATTTAGTGGTACTCCAACCATATCTGATGTAGGCAAAACAAGTGTTAAAGTAACGACTTCTGACCTACAGAATTTATCAACATCAGATATATTCGATATCAATGTGGTTAAATCAGCTATTGTTATCAAAGAAGTCCAGTTTTCAGAGCAGTCTGTTAACAAGTCACTAGGGGTAAGAAAAAACATTCACCAGACCGTTGACGGAAATATAGTTTCTATTGAAGTAACCCTCGAAAACACCAGTGATGTCGTTAAATCAATTAATTTATCAGCGACAGATACCAAGCAAGGTCTTGATATAAGCAAAGGTAAAAAAAGCATTCAAATTGCTGCACATTCTACTCTTACTACAAAAATAGACTGGGATACCAACGGTTACGCATGGGGAATAGATAAATCATCCGATAGAGAGATATTAATATCTGCTGAAGATGCTTCTAGCGCAGGAAATAGTCCAATATCGTTATCACAAACTATCAAAGTTGTTCCTAAGCCTCTCATATTAGTACATGGTGTCAACTCCACAGAACATGCGTTTGATAATTATGTTGGAATTGGTAAAGACAGCAAGAACTTCCTCCAGTCAGCAAATTCTAACTGGAAAGGAATAGAAGCTAAAAACATTGATACTGGAAATCTTTTTTCTTTTAATTCGTCTTTTGACTTTACAGCATCTAGTATCAAAGACAACGCGAAGCAATTAGGTTTGGAAATTGAAGTATCCAGGTATAGCTTAAATGCTCAACATGTAGATATTTTAGCTCATTCTATGGGAGGACTTATATCTAGACAGTATATTCAAGACTTCATGGCTCCGTCAACTTCAGGAACACCAACGGTTAGTAACTTGGTAATGATGGGGACACCTAACGGTGGTAGTGAAATTGCTGACTTCTTTGTTGATTCTTTTATCGGGGCACCAAATTTTCCTCTAATATCACCTTTTATATCACCAATATCAAATGGGACAAGAGAATTAACCACTAGTTACGTTAAAAACAGCTTTAACAAAAATGTAAAAGATACTAAAGGTGTACCTTTTTCTATATTATCAGGAAATATCAAGCCTTTCCTAGCTGAATTCACTCCGAGTCTTGTTGGTGTACTTACTCCAATTGTTGTTCCTATCCTTCCAGACTCCGATGGGGTAGTCACTGTAGCAAGTACTAGAGCTATACCTACAGAAAATCAACATATATTAGCATTACCTCACACCTCCATGCCTGGAGATGAAAATGCTTTTCAGACTTTTGTTTTACCGCTGCTGTCGAAAGATCCCACAGCAGTAGCAAAAAAGAAATCATCTGCTGCATCAGCTTTAGGTCTTGAAGTAGCTTCTATTCAAGAGCAAGCAGCTCAGCCTATAAACACTTCACTCCAAGCCTTTTTCGGTAGTTATCCTGAAGTTCCTGCCACTGGATCTGTTGAAGTTATTATTTCAGTGCCTGCCGGTTCTAAATTAGAAATAGATTACATTGGTGCAAACTCTGTTAGTGCCACATTGATCGATCCCAACGGGAAAATCTTGCAGACAATACCTGCTGGCACACTCAATGAAAGTAATTTATTCAGAGGTTTTGAGGTAGCATCCCCTATTGTTGGTAATTACAAACTTCTACTGGAGCAACAACAAGGTGTAAAAAGCAACGTTCAGATTGCCGCAGGTGTAGTAGGTAGCCCTATCTCACTAGATATTGCTACTTCAGAGATAGATTTGAGTAAACAAATTCAGCTCACTGCTACTCTAACTAATGGAGCAGATCCAGTTAAAGAGGCAACTGTTAAAGGTACAATTATCAACTCCGATGGTTTAACCAAAACCTTGACTCTTGTAGATGATGGTCAACATGGTGATGGTATTGCTGGTGATGGTGTGTATGGAGCTAAATCTGATACATTGCTTCCAGATAACTATTTAGTTGGAATTGCATCTCAGAGTCAAGAATTCTCACGCTTCGCTTCAAAAAGTATCTTGGTTCGAGGCGGTAACAAAGCTAACATTTTTATCAAGCAAACAAATTTAGTGGGTTCTGATATTATTGGGGAATCAACAACATACACTTTTGAAGTTGGTAATATTGGTCCAGACAAAGCCACAGGAGTAACCCTTGTTGATAAGCTATCAATAGACGTAGATTTTGTATCTGCATCATCAGGCGCAATATTCGATCCTAATAGCCGCAAAGTCACCTTCAACTTGGGGGAAATTGCTTCACAAAGCATAGTTAATCCAACACTAGTCGTTAGTAGAAAAAAGACTGGAGAAATTGTTAATCAGGCTGTTGTCCACGCGAATGAATTTGATATTAACATAGAGGACAATCAGATTAACTCGGCTGATGTTATTAACAATCCAGTACCTCCACTCCAGTCATTAACGCTGCAAAAAGCCACTGAAGATATTTGGACAGCTAATGGTAGTGGTAAAGTCAAAGTTGCAGTTACTGGCAAAAAGACCAATCAGCTTAATGAAATCGGTGTTTTTAAGCTTGCTGTCGATAACACTGTTAACGGCATCGCTGTTGGTGCCGCTGGTTTTGCCCAAGCCGCCCTCGCTAACAGCACCACCCTGTTTACCGCTCTTCCCGATCGAACAACAGATGGCCTAGATCTAAGCCGCATCTTTAACGTAGCTAACGGCGATCGGCTAGGCTTCTTTATGGTTGCCAACGGCACGATCGAAGAAAACCTCAAATACAACAGCTTCAACAACGTAGTCTTCTCGATCGACCCCGCTAATCCCGGCAGCAAAGACTACCTCCAAGTCACCGAAAAAGCCGGAGCCTTCACCCTCGACTGGGAACAAGGCAACGACAACACCTTCCAAGACCTCTCTGTTAGCCTCACCACTGACAGCAGCCCCGATTCTCCACTCAGCTCCATTTCTAGTCTCCAAGGCCAACCAGCCGGAGAAATCTTAGATTTGCGTGCCTTTGCTGACCAAAACCTGCAAGCCACCTTCACCGTCAAACGAGAAGCCGCATATAACAACGTTGCTGGCTTCTACAAAATCGATGATGTAGAAGGAACAGTTACCTCTCTCACCGGAGCCAAGCTGAAACCTCAAGACAGCGGCTACAAAGAAGCTGCGCTGTTTAATAAAATTGCAGGGCTAGACATCATTGGCGAAAACCTAAAAACCATCACGATCGAAAAGACCGTTGCTGGTGGAGCCATGTACGCCCCGTACCTAATTATCAACGGCAATAACCCCGGCTTTGCCGCCAACTTTGTCTACACTGCATTTTCTCAAAGTAACTTTGCCCAAGCCGATCGGGTTCGCCTGCTAGGTGAAAACACTTTTGGCTTTGAAGACTTGATTCTTCAGGGTGGAGACTTTAATGATCTCGTTGTACAAGCTAGTTTCAAAACTGTTTAGTTGCTGAATGGTCGGTTTGATGAAGGCCGATCAATTTCAGCTTTGCCAAAGGCCACTGATTGTAACAGTGGTCTTTGGCATTTATATTTTGCAACATCGACTGCTAAAGCTAGAGCCAATTTTTTGGCTGTAAGAATTCCTCAGTTCCTGATAAAACAAATCTCTCCATACCCCAAACACATGAGTTACTGGTATCAAGGTCAGTGGAGTAATGCCACCACTCTGCCGATCGCCTACGATGATCCGGGTTTACTCTATGGTGCCACGGTCTTTACTACCTGCCGAGTTTACGAAAAATTTCTGCATCATCCCCTTACCCTCTGGTCAGCACATAGAGCAAGACTGAAGACTAGTTTGATATCACTGGGCTGGACTTTGCCGACTTGGGAGCAAGTGGAGCAGGGGATTCATGAAGTAATCCATCATTCCCCCGATCTGCCGATTATTCGCGTCACCATTTTTCCCGATGGGCGGGAGCTAATCTTTGGTCGGGAGCTGCCAGCAGATCTAGCCCAGAGACAACAGCAGGGAATTTTGGCCAAAGTGGTGCAGGGTTTTGATCGATCGCTTCCCACTCACAAAACCGGTAATTATATGGCTCCTTGGTTAGCCAAACAACAAGTGGCTCCTGCCGCCGAAGCAATTTTGGCCGATGTAACAGGTCGCTGGCTAGAAACTAGCACCGGTAACTTATGGGGGTGGGATGGAGAAAAATTTTACAGTCCAGCAATTGACAGCTTGGCGGGAATCGCCCGTACCTATTTAGTGCAATGGCTGCAATCTCAGGGCAGAATAGTAGATGAGCAACCTTGGGCTTTAGATGTAATCGATCGCTTTGTTGGTCTGGCCTACAGCAACTCTGTGGTGCAGCTCGTGCCAATCCATACCGTGATTTCAGCCACTGGTAACAGGCACTATCCCCAACCTGATTTTTCAGCGCTTACTCCAGCCTTTTTGGGCGATTTTACGGAAAACCGTAAAAAAACTTTGGCAGAAGGTAGCGCGGGAAATGAGAGAAGCGTTAACATAAGTTAATAACAACCAAGAAAGCTTAACAATCACCCGATTTAACAGCGGCATATTTAGGAGAAGACTCAGCGTGAATAAACGATGGAAGAGCGCAGGACTGTATGTACTACTGGCTATAGTAGTAATCGCCGTAGCCACCACCTTCTTTGAGCCTCGTCCCCAAGCTCAGAAGACAGCTCAATATAGCGAATTTATTAGTAAGGTTAAGGCGCGCGAAATTAGCCAAGTCGGCATCAGTTCCGACAAAACTCGGGCTGTCTTTAGCAATCCTCAAGACAACGTGCGGGTGCTAGTAAGCTTACCGAACGATCCTGGTTTGTTTGATATTTTGACCGAGAACAAAGTAGACATCGTTGTTCAGCCTCAACCCGAAGAAAGTGTCTGGTTCAGAGCGCTTAGCACCTTGTTCTTGCCTGTGCTGTTACTGGTTGGCATCATCTTCCTCTTCCGTCGTGCCCAAAATGGCCCTGGTAATCAGGCTATGAACTTTGGCAAATCTAAAGCCAGAGTCCAAATGGAGCCAAACTCCCAGGTTACTTTCAGCGACGTGGCCGGTATTGACCAAGCCAAGTTGGAATTAACTGAAGTTGTAGACTTCTTGAAAAATGCCGATCGATTTACTGCTTTAGGTGCCAAAATTCCTAAAGGCGTATTGCTAGTCGGCCCACCAGGAACCGGTAAAACCCTGTTGGCTAAAGCTGTTGCTGGTGAAGCGGGTGTACCGTTCTTCTCCATCTCTGGTTCCGAATTTGTAGAAATGTTTGTGGGTGTGGGTGCTTCCCGCGTTCGTGATTTGTTTGAACAAGCAAAGTCTCAGTCTCCTTGCATCGTATTTATCGATGAAATTGACGCAGTTGGTCGTCAGCGTGGCGCTGGTATGGGCGGTGGTAACGATGAGCGTGAGCAAACTCTGAACCAATTGCTGACCGAAATGGATGGCTTTGAAGGTAACACTGGCATTATTATTATTGCTGCTACCAACCGTCCTGATGTCTTGGATTCGGCGCTGTTACGTCCCGGTCGTTTCGATCGCCAAGTAGTAGTTGATCGCCCAGACTTTGCTGGTCGTTTGGAAGTAATGCAGGTTCACGCTCGGGGCAAGACTCTTTCTAAGGATGTAGACCTAGAAAAGATTGCTCGGCGGACTCCTGGTTTTACTGGTGCTGACTTGTCTAACCTGTTGAACGAAGCGGCTATCTTAGCAGCTCGTCGCAACCTCACTGAAATCTCTATGGATGAAGTGAATGATGCGATCGATCGGATTATGGCTGGTCCTGAGAAGAAAGACCGGGTGATGAGCGAAAAGCGCAAGACTTTGGTGGCCTACCACGAGGCTGGTCACGCTTTGGTTGGTGCTTTGATGCCTGATTACGACCCGGTGCAAAAAATCAGCATTATCCCGCGTGGTCGTGCCGGTGGTTTAACTTGGTTTACTCCTAGTGAAGAAAGATTAGAATCTGGACTATATAGCCGTTCTTATCTGCAAAACCAGATGGCTGTTGCTCTGGGTGGTCGGATTGCTGAAGAGATTATCTTTGGTGATGAAGAAGTTACTACCGGTGCTTCTAATGACTTACAGCAGGTTGCTCGCACTGCTCGCCAAATGGTGACTCGTTTTGGGATGAGTGAGAAGCTCGGCCCTGTGGCTTTGGGTCGTCAGCAAGGCAGTATGTTTATGGGTAGAGACATTGCCAGTGAGCGGGATTTCTCGGAAGAGACTGCTTCGATGATTGATGAAGAAGTTAGTGATTTGGTGGCTGTGGCTTACCAAAGAGCTAAGGATGTCTTGGTTGGTAATAAGCATGTGCTCGATAAGCTGGCTGAGATGCTGGTAGAAAAAGAGACTGTGGATTCCGAAGAGTTGTCGCAGCTATTGATTGCTAGCGAAGTGAAGATGGCTCCGATCGTCTAGTTTTTGGCGGGGCGCTAATCGACCCCGCTGTTTCCATCGTAAATTTGAGAAAGCCGATCGATATTCGATCGGTCTTTTTTGTTATTTTTTAAATGAGTAACACTGGAAATTTTCTTCAAAGAATCTCGGTATCAGAACTTTGTACTGCCATGGCAGCTTCTATTCGCCGCTCTAATCTTGCCCGTCGCTGTGTTAGCAACTCACGATCCATAATCGCGATCGCCTCATCTAATAGCAATATTGCTAGATCAAACTGTCGATTCACTTCTTGCATATTTTTGACCGACCTAGCTCTAACCTCAGCATTGGGGATTCTGGGTTTATTATTCATAAATCACTCCAGTTACGCTTAATTTCATTAAGATTAGCAATGCTTGCTGCTAAACCAGATTCGGCCACTTCCACTGACCGATACAGCAAATCTAGCATATCATTTGGTGCTATTGGTTGAGATTCAGTTACTTTTAGCAGCAAATTGCCAAGCCGTGAATAGTAAGATGTCAAAAATTCCTTGGTGTTCTGGATTTCTTCAAGTTCAGGTATAGTATCAGCCGTTTCACCATGTTGCTCAATCAACGTGACATCTCCCAACACCTCCCTTGCGGGTAGGTATGGGCTTCTCGTCAGAGACCCCGCAGGATCTGTACGACTTCCTTAGAGGTAATATCGGTAATAGAACCAACTATTTCGATGTTACCTTGACGGCGTTTTATAGTGGGGAACATGTCCAGCCCCACTCTCTTGATGTTGATACCAGCATTAATATCGCGGTCAACCAAGAGCTTTAAATCTTCATCCCAGTACTCTCGAATATTTGTATCCGTGAACACAACTTCATCACGGTAAGAGAGTAATTGGGATGTGTATGCAGGGTTTACTTTAAGAACTATGGCTCCAGCTTTTTCAGCTATGTGACCAAGTATCGTAAAGAAATTGCCAAATGCTGCATCATTCCAACTTAAATTTAAGCCGGATTTGGCGGCTTGTCCGTTGGGCAAGTATTCACCACTTTGCTCATCCTGCTTGGGTTTACAGCGCTTGGTCAGACCTTTAAGATTAAGGTTTTCGTGGAGAAAAACTTTCTTGCCAGTTCGCACCAGTTGATGAGCAGTTTTATAGTGAAAATCCTTTCGGCAACGAGCAATCTTTTGATGGATTCTACCTTCTCGCTTAGCTAGTTGGCGGCGGGATTTTGAACCGCGCTTCTTGGTATTTTTGCGAGTAGAAACCTTTGCCAAATTAGCTCTACTTTTACGCAAAACTTTGGCAGATGGTAGCTTAGCACCTTGTGAGGTAGCTAGATAATCATCTTCATGTAATACCGCATCCATGCCTAAAGAATTTTCCCAAGTTGGAATTATATCATTAGAATTAATTGGAACAGTATCATCTTCCAGGCTTAAGTTTACGAACCATCCATCATTTCTGTTGATGAGCTGGACTTGCTTAAGCACAGCACCATTAGGTAAATGACGATGAGATCTTACTTTTAGCAATCCCAACTTAGGAATTTTAATGTACAAGTATTTACCACCAACAGAGCAAGAATGAAGCTCTAAACCAGCACCTTCAAACACCATTGAGCGGTATCTAGCCTTGTTTTTAAACCTAGGCTTACCGCTCTTTCCACCACTAGAATCGCCAGATATGAATCTCTGGAAAGCCAAATCAACACGTTTACAAACTTGTTGCAAAGTATTGGCAGGCACTCTAGAGAAGTCCAAAGATTCACCAGACCATTCAACAACTTGAGGCTGTTTTTTCAGGTCGGGCAGGTACTTCTTTTGGCTGTAATAGTTAGGTCTATCACGCAACACCGGTAGTGAAGTTACAAAGATGGAACAGGCATTGACCGCACTACGGTTGCTCTGCCACCAATCAAAGCGATCTCCAAGTTGCTTGTTATACCAATACTGGCAAGTGCGAAGCCAATCATTAAGCTCAAGCTTTTGGTCGGTTGCTGGAAGTGCTTTGTACTGGTATGTATAACGCATAACTTCAGTGAGTGATATGATTAAAGCATACACCAGTACTGTGAAAGTTGCAACGAATTTGTATGAGAGATGATTTCGTCGGTAAGCATCGTTCAACAAGTGATTTGAAGGTTCATTTGGTATTAA
>JANOXZ010000760.1:0-2911 GCA_031418695.1 Synechococcales cyanobacterium VAR_35_metabat_10 | reverse complement strand
AATGTGGCAGTAGATGCCGTGTTCGATAGCGTGTCGATCGCCACCACTTTCAAGGATAAATTAGCTAAAGTCGGTGTGGTGTTTTGCTCGATCTCAGAGGCTCTGCACGAGTATTCACACATTATTGAGAAATATTTAGGCAGCGTAGTACCGATCGGTGATAACTATTTTGCAGCGTTGAACTCGGCAGTGTTCAGCGATGGCTCATTTGTATATATCCCCGAAGGCGTGAAGTGCCCGATGGACTTGTCTACATATTTTAGGATTAACAGCGGAGACAGTGGTCAGTTTGAGCGGACGCTGATCATTGCTGAGAAAGGTGCAAGTGTTACTTACCTGGAGGGCTGTACTGCGCCAGCTTTTGATACCAACCAGCTTCACGCGGCGGTGGTAGAATTGGTAGCCTTGGACAATGCTGACATTAAGTACTCCACAGTGCAGAACTGGTTTGCCGGTGACGAAAATGGCAAGGGTGGTATTTATAACTTCGTGACCAAGCGAGGAATTTGCCAAGGGGTAAATTCTAAAATTTCTTGGACCCAGGTAGAAACTGGTTCGGCGATTACTTGGAAGTATCCAAGCTGTGTGTTGATTGGCGATAACTCGGTGGGTGAATTTTACTCAGTGGCTTTGACCAACAATCTGCAACAGGCCGACACTGGCACCAAGATGATCCATGTGGGCAAAAATACCAAGAGCACGATTATCTCCAAGGGGATTTCGGCGGGTAAATCGCGGAATAGTTATCGGGGTCTGGTGAAAATGAATCCGACGGCCACTGGCGCACGGAATTATTCTCAGTGTGATTCAATGCTGATTGGCGATCGGGCACAGGCCAACACTTTCCCTTACATTCAGGTCAACAACCAGTCAGCGCAGGTGGAGCACGAGGCTTCGACTTCTAAAATTGGTGAAGACCAGTTGTTCTTCTTTGCTCAACGAGGCATTTCCCAAGAAGACGCGATCTCGATGATGATTAGCGGTTTCTGTAAGGATGTGTTTAACCAGTTGCCAATGGAGTTTGCCGTGGAAGCCGATCGGCTCCTTAGCCTCAAGCTCGAAGGCACTGTAGGTTAATAGCTATTGATTTCAAATCCCGATAGTCTTGTAGGGTGGGCACTGCCCACGGTCTAGAATTATAGTTAGATGCTCTAATCAATCATCTAGATCCCAATATGTGGGCAGTGCCCACCCTACTATAATTATCGTTTTAGATGTATTTCTGAAATAAGCAATTTCTCAAATGGTTTCTACTCCTGTTAAGCCACTAACCCTCGATGAATTTTTGGTTCTGCCAGAAACGAAACCTGCTTGTGAGTACGTCGAAGGAAAGATCTCTTATAAGCCTATGCCTCAAGGAAAGCACAGTATTTTACAGACGAAGCTAGCGATGATCATTAATGCCATTTTGATGGAACAGTGCATTGCTATAGCTTTTACTGAACTACGCTGTACTTTTGGCGGTCGATCGATAGTCCCTGATGTATCTATCATCAAACAAGAAAACATCCCAGAAGATGAAAATGGAGAAATTGCTAACACCTTTGATTTTGCTCCTGAATGGATGATTGAAGTATTATCTCCAGAACAAAGTTCAACGAAGGTAGTTAAAAAGATCCTTCATTGCCTTCAGCATGGTACGGCAGTTGGATGGTTAATAGATCCAGCAGAAAAGTCAATATTTATCTATCATTCTCAGAATCAAATAGAGGTAGTGGGTGACCTAGGGCAAGAATTAATTGTCCCAGAATTTGCCTCGGCAGTAAAACTTACCGATAAAGAAATTTTCAGTTGGTTAAAGAAGAATTGATATAATGGAGATACATTTGGCCGTTGTTACTATCGATAAATGGGAGGTGGTGGGAGCGATCGCCTCCACTGTAAATGCCATAGCTTCTCTAGTCGCCATCTCTTTTGTGGCCATTCAACTCAAATCTAGTAACCGTATTGCTCAAGCGCAACTTATTAATGAGTTAGAAAGAGATATTGCCGCCGATACTTATGTTTATGTGGCACTGGAAAGCAAGGAATGTAAAGATATTGATAAGTTAACTGATGAGCAACGAATTGGAGTTTTGAAATGCATTAGCTTTTTTGAGCGCGTCCATCTTATCTTGGAGACTAAAGTTGTAGATATTGAAGTAATCGATCGAACATTCGCCGGACGTTTTTTTATTCTATTCAATAATCCCAAAGTCCAAGAAATAATGAGTACCACCGAGATCAGTCCTTTTATGACCTCAACCCGTGATTTATATAGTAAATGGTATGCATACCGGAAAGAGAAAGGATTACCTTTAACCGGGTTTCGAGATATTATCCCCTGATGATATAATTACTAACCGGCATGAAAATTCTTACTTGAATCAATAAACCTTTAAATTATGATTACCACTAACAGTTCAGTAATTCTCTCAGTTAAAAACCTTACCGCTGATGTGGATGGTACCCCAATCCTGAAAGGATTCAACCTAGAGATAAAGGCTGGAGAAATCCACGCCATTATGGGGCCGAATGGTTCCGGGAAAAGCACATTCTCTAAGATTCTTGCCGGACACCCTGCTTATACGGTGACTGGTGGTGAAGTGATTTTTCAGGGACAGAATTTGTTGGAATTGGCACCAGAGGATCGCGCTCGATCGGGTGTTTTCTTGGCTTTTCAATATCCGTTAGAAATCCCTGGGGTCAGTAACCTAGACTTTTTGCGGGTAGCCTACAACTCTCGCCAGAAGCACCAGGGCAAAGAAGAGCTAGATGCTTTTGACTTTGATGAATTGGTGCAAGAGCGCTTAGATATCGTGAAAATGAATCCAGCTTTCCTCAGCCGCAGCGTGAACGAAGGTTTTTCGGGTGGTGAAAAGAAGCGTAATGAAATCTTACAAATGGCTCTCTTGTAACCTACTTTGGCCAT
>JANOXZ010000759.1:0-7247 GCA_031418695.1 Synechococcales cyanobacterium VAR_35_metabat_10 | reverse complement strand
GTTGTGGCTTTCTTTGTCCGACTACTTTTCGCAGCCGGAACTTCTGGTACTGGTGAGGTTTCTGGAATTTCTGGTGGTGCTGAATCTACGGCAACTTTGCCATTCGTGGTCGGAATAGTAATTTCTGCATCAGGTTCTGGGAAACTGGGTGCGGTATCGAACTTCATTGGCTGTTCCGAAATTCCGCTGGCAACTCCCGCCTGAATTTTGACTGATTCTGCTGCTGGTACGACAGGAACTGATGGGAGAGGTATTTCCTCGATCACGATTGGTGATTCGGTAGTTTCTACAAGGGTTATTACTGGTTCTGGCAGGCTTGAGCTAACTGTATTACTGATTACTGGTTCACTAGCTACAGAGACTTCTAACTGTTCGACAGAATTGGGCAAACTTTTGGGCAGATCGGGTAAGGGCGTAACTGTCAAATTCACTGGTTCATGAGCGGGCTGCTGTGAATCTCGAATGCCTAAAATTGTCAATGCTCTTTCCATGGCGCGGTTTTCTGCCAGCATCAAGTTAGCATCCACGGCCAAAGTGCTCACCAAAACAGTGTTTTCCAACGAAACTGATACTTTGACCACATATTGGTCGCGGTGAATTTGCACCAAATCACTAATAATGCTGCCTTGGGGGTATTGCTGCCGAAATCGATCGCCAAGGGCGCTGACAAAATTATCGAACATAGGTTTAAACTCACTCGTTAATTCTCATAGTACAAGATTATCATCATTTTGTCATTTCTGCTAGTATGTTTCTGGCACCTCCTATCAATTCAACTCTGAAGCACAATCCCATCATGGCCAAACAACCCCGATCGATCTATGTCTGCAATGAATGTGGCGGTGAATCTAGTCAGTGGTTTGGCAAATGTTCCGCCTGCGGCACTTTCAACTCTATGGTAGAGCAGTTACCTACTATGACCAAGGCCGCCAGTGGCCGGATTGTTAGCAGAGCTACAGTTCAAACCAATCAAATAAGTGCCCCGCAATCGCGCGCGGCTGTTACTCTGCCAGAAATTAGTGATAGTGAAGAGCAGCGCTGGAGTTCTGGCTACGGCGAGTTCGATCGAGTCTTGGGCGGCGGCATCGTGCCAGGATCTTTGGTGTTGATCGGTGGTGATCCAGGGATTGGCAAGTCTACGCTGCTGTTACAAACTGCCAATGAGTTGGCCAAGCATTATCGAGTGCTATATGTGTGCGGGGAAGAATCGGGTAAACAAATTAAACTGCGGGCGGGCAGACTGGGGGTGGATTGCCAGAGTCCCAATCTGTACATTTTGGCAGAAACCGATATGGATGATGTGGTGCAAGAAATCACCTCATTAAAGCCCCATGTGGCCATTATTGACAGTATCCAAACCGTATATCTGCCCAGCTTAACCTCAGCGGCAGGCTCGGTGGCACAGGTGCGCGAATGCACGGCTTCGCTGATGCAAATTGCTAAACGCCAAGATACCAGTATGTTTTTGGTGGGTCATGTGACCAAAGAAGGCGCGATCGCTGGCCCGAAGGTATTAGAGCATTTGGTGGATACGGTGCTGTATTTTGAGGGCGATCGATTTGCGGTGCATCGGTTACTGCGATCGGTAAAGAATCGTTTTGGTGCCACCCATGAGTTGGGGGTGTTTGAGATGGTCGATAAGGGTTTGGTGGAAGTCACTAATCCTTCTCAGCTATTTCTGGGCAACATTGATGATCAGTCTCCGGGGACTTCGATCGTGGTGGCCTGTGAGGGTACCAGACCGCTGGTGGTGGAGTTACAGGCGTTGGTGAGTCCTACTAGCTATCCTTCGCCTCGACGGGCGGGTACGGGGATAGATTACAACCGCTTGGTGCAAATTTTGGCGGTGTTAGAAAAAAGGGTGGGAATTCCACTCTCCAAGTTGGATGCTTATTTGTCAGTGGCGGGTGGGTTGAATGTGAATGAGCCTGCGGTGGATTTGGGGATGGCGATTGCGATTGTGGCTAGTTTCCGCGATCGGACGGTGGCTCCTCATACGGTGGCGATTGGAGAGGTGGGTTTGGGTGGACAGATTCGATCGGTTTCTCAGTTGGAGTTAAGGCTCAAGGAGGCCGTAAAGCTGGGGTTTAAGCGGGCGATCGTACCAAAGAGTCAGTCTTTGCCTACTATTCCTGGTTTGGAGTTGGTGCCAGTGGCGAAGTTGTTGGATGCGATTATTGCGGCGTTACCTGCCGATGGTTAGAATATCGCAGGAACAATGGTTTCAATGAACAGAAGTCCGACTTCTGGGTTAGCGGTTGAGGAGCGAGAAGTCGGACTTCTGCTCAAGGAATTCTTTGGGATTGATCGCTGCATTTTTACCAAAGGCGATCGAGTCCTCATTAATTCAATGTGGAAATTGGGACATGAACCTGCGATCGATCCGATCTTTCCACCACCAAAGTAACCGCGAGGGTTTGGTGCAAATGTTACCCCAAGTGGCGATCGCTTGCTGATTACCCAGCCCAATCAACGAAAGATAGCGTTGCTGAGGCAAAAAAGATTGCAGAGATTGACCAGTAGTAATGCGCTGTAAATTAGCAACCAGTGGTTGTCCTTGGTGTACCGCAAATACTCCCGCCTTTGGTCGAGGTTGTTCAGGCATAGTGGCAATATCCCCTGTCGCAAAAATGTGAGGATGACTAAGAGACTGGAGAGTATCTTTGATTAAAATAAATCCTTGGTCATCCGTGCTTAACCCAGATTGACGAATCCAGGCAGGTGCTGTGGCCTGTGTCACCCAAATGACCCGATCGCAGGGAATACTTAGCCCCGATCGACAGCGCACTAATTTCAGTGAATCCTCTATTGGCTCAATTGACTCCACCGCTGCATTTAGGTGCAACTTAATGCCTCGATCAATCAAAACCCCCTTAAACCTACGTCTCACCACATCTGCATAACTATTCATCAACTCTGACTGACGATGCAAGATATGTACCGTGACACCCGCCGGACAGAGCCGCTGGAGCTGTGCCTGTAAAGTTAAAGCCAACTCCACTCCCCCGGCTCCGCCGCCCACAATCCCCAATGATATCGATCGATCAAACTTCTGCTCTACAAACTGTTGCCAAGCAGCCAAAAATTGTGGCACCGGCTTAGCGGCGATCGCATATTCTTGAACACCCGGAATATCCATAGTTGCTGGGGTACTGCCGATATCGATTGATAGCCAATCAAAATCAATGGGTTTATGTTGTTGACAAAGCACTTGGTTAGTTTGTAGATCTAAGCCGATCGCTGTATCTAAAACAAACTCTGCTTGGGCGAACTTTGCTAAAGCCCGCAGATCTATATGGCAATCAGTAAAATTATAAAACCCACCCAAATGCCCTGGCAGCATCCCCGAATAAGGTGCATGAGTGACATCCGAAACTAAAAGTAGTCGCACATCTGGCAAGGGTTGTAGCCCCAACAATCGCAAAGCGATCGCATGACTATGACCACCGCCAATTAGCACCAAAGTCTTCATGAGAATTTCGTTAAAAACTTCAGTAATTTTTGAGTGCGGGGAGTTAATAATGTGCGGCGATAACTATCCGCAGCCTTTTTGATCCCTTCGGCTTGGGTGGGATAGGGATAAATAATGCTGCTTAGCTTGCTCAGACCCCATTTACCCTCGATCGCCAACGTAATTAAAGAAATCATTTCCCCCGCATGAGCCGCCACAATCGTTGCCCCCACAATTCGATCGGAGCCTTTGTGATGATGAATTTTAAAAAACCCGGCAGTTTCGCCGTCAGTAATTGCTCGATCGACCTTACTCAACGGAACATCAATAGTTTCGATCTCTATGCCTCGTTCCTTCGCACTCGCCGCCGATAATCCCACCTGTGCCACCTCTGGATCGGTGAAAGTCACCCACGGCATCGTTAAAGTGCTGAGCTTGGCGCGACCCAAACCGAAAGGAGCAAACAGCGTATTTTTAATCACAATTCGCGCTGCGGCATCGGCGGCATGAGTAAACCGCCAATCCATACAGATATCGCCCGCTGCATAAACCTGAGGGTTAGTGGTTTGCAAATAGTCATTGACCTGCACGCCTTTTCGAAGATCATGAGCTATGCCAACCTGCTCCAAATTCAACCCGTCCACATTCGGTGTGCGCCCCGCACTCACCAAGATTTCATCGACAACTATAGATACTAATTTGCCCTGCTGCTGATAATAAATAGTTTTGCCCATAGTAGTTACTTCTACTCGCTCAATCTGGCAACCTAAGACAATTTGGACACCCTCGCGGCTCAAAGTAGCTTGAATAATCTCACTAGCAGCAGGATCTTCCTTATTTAACAAATTTTGACCACTATGGAGTAAAACCACCTGGGAATCGAAGCGTCGAAAAGCCTGCGCCAGTTCACAGCCGATCGGTCCCCCACCAATTACCGCCAATCGATCAGGTCGCTCGGTCAACGAAAACACGGTTTCGTTAGTCAAAAAACCCGCCGCTGCTAAACCAGGAATCTCTGGGTGAGTTGCCCTGGCTCCAGTGGCAATCACCGCTTTTTTAAAATGCAGAGTCTGGCCACCAACCTCAATTAAATTACCACCACTAAAACTTCCTTGGCCTAAAAATACATCAACGCCCAATGTTTGAAATCTCTGTACTGAATCATTCTGACTAATATCCGATCGCAGCCGTCGCATCCGCTCCATCACCGCCGGAAAATCCACTTGAGCTGTGGCGGCTACCACACCTAACTCTTGACCCCGCCACATTTCCCCAACTACTCTGGCCGATCGCACCAAACATTTAGAGGGCACACAGCCCACATTCAAACAATCACCCCCCATCAAGTTCTTTTCAATCAAAGCCACCTTTAAACCAATTCCTAACCCGGCAGCTCCAGCAGCGACCACCAGTCCCGCAGTTCCCGCCCCAATAACTACCAAATCATAGCTATCTTGGGGAATTGGATTCACCCAATCTGCCGGATTCACATTGGCAACTAAGCAGCGATTGTATTCATCGAGGGGCAGCACTTCTATAGATTCTGATGGAGACATTATTTTTCACCTGATTCAGCAATGGTTTCAGCCAAGGCTTTTTGAGCTAAGCGAGTAATATAAACTGTCACTACAATGGTTGCAACCAATCCCAATACTTGTGCAGCTAACTGTATTTTGGGATCACTAACTTTAGTATTGGTGCCTAGTGTGGCAATGCTACCAGCCAGAGAACCAATATAAACATATAGGATGGTGGCCGGAATCATCCCGATCGATGCCAAGCTATAGTCTCGTAATGATACCCCAGTTACCCCGTAAGCATAATTTAGCAAATTAAAAGGAAACGCCGGAGATAAGCGGGTTAACAGCACAATCTTGAACCCCGATTGGCCAACGGCGGTATCGATCGCCTGAAACTTGGCGTTACCATCAATTTTTTTGGCTACCCAGTCTCGCAACAAATACCGACCAATCCAAAAAGCCAGAATCGCCCCAGCGGTAGAGGCCACAAAAACATAAACAGAACCCCAAACTACCCCGAACAGCAGCCCAGCACCCAGGGTAAGTAGTAGTCCTGGCACAAAGGCGATTGTGGCCAAAATATAGATGGCAATGAAAGCGATCGCTCCCACGGCCCCTAGGCTCTCTACCCACTCTAAAATACTCTGCATTCCACCATTCTCACTGGCATTACCACTTAAAGATTACACAGAAATTCCTAAAGCACAGCCACAGCAGCAGCAAATTTCATTTTTTGTCCTAAATAATAATCCTCAACGTTTTTTGCGACGATATAGTTCCACCAATCGCGCGGGACTCACGCCACCCAAGTACCCCAAAACCATGAGTTGATTGATCAGGGTAGTCTTTAATATACCTTTCTGGAGCCACCGCCGAGCAGAAGTCATTACTGGTTGCGGCACGATCGATATCTTGCCCCGTTGGCGCAGTTGCCGAATCAGCTCAAAGTCTTCCATAATTGGCAGATCAGGAAAGCCCCCAATTTCGTTGAATACCTTTGCCCGCAAAAAAATCCCCTGATCGCCATAGGGCATTTGGCAAACCTGCGATCGCCAGTTGACCCCTTGTTCTACCCAGCGCAATGATACCTGTGGTGCATCAATGCCTAACCGAAAAGCCCCGGCGATCGGCGGCTGCTTTTCACTTATCACCTGTCGAATAAGTCGATCGAAACCCAATGGCAACCGACTATCACCATGCAAAAACAGCAAAATATCCCCAGTTGCTGCCGCTGCTCCTAAATTCATCTGTTTTGATCGACCAGCAGGACTAGCAATCACCTTGACTTCTCGCGCTGCTGCCACCTGGCAAGTATCATCGCTGGAACCACCATCTACTACAATTACTTCGATATTGTCGCTGGGCTGGGTGCTATCGATCGCCCGCTGTAAATTAGCAGCTTCATTTAATACCGGCATAATTATAGAAATTCGACTCACAGCAAGGCTCCACCGCAGCTTGAACCAGCTCCTGCGGTGCAACCATAGCAATAATCGGCGGTCTGGATTTCATTGATAATATCTAAGCTGCCTGCTGCTAATAGTTTCTGGACAGTCAAGGCTTCTTTATTGACCAATGCTGGCAGCTCGGCCATCTGGTTAAAATCACAGTCGTAGACTCGCCCCAGGTAATTGATCGAGAGCTGATTGCGACACATTAAACCAGTCACTGTCGCTGGATTAAAATTGGTGGCTAAAAATTCTAGATAAGGTCGATCAAGCTGACGTTGTTTTAGGGTGGTGGCAGTGCGCCCGATCGGGAGATTGGTGATAGTTAATAAGTTATTAAACTGAATTTCAAAATTCTCTTGTAAAAACACCTGATAGTCTTGCTCTAGCTGCTGTTGACCCGGTGTTAACTTAAAGTTAGTGGTAGTAGGAATCGGTGGGTTGTAGACTAGATCCAAGACCAAATTTGGATCCTTACCATAACCTAGACGGTTTAGCCATTGTAGTCCTTTAATCGAGGCATCATAAACTCCTCGTCCGCGCATTTTGTCTACGTTATCGGCCAAATAACAGGGCAGCGAAGCAACTATTCTGACCTGATGCTGGGCACAGAATTCTGGGATATCAGCGTATCCCAGCTCGAAGTAAATAGTGAGGTTTGATCGCACGATGACTTGTTTGTTGGCTTGGCGGGCAGCGATTATTAATGGTTTAAATCCATAAAGCATTTCTGGTGCGCCGCCGGTCAGATCGATCGCGGTGATTTGGGGAGATTGCTGAATCAGGGTAATTAAATCTGCACAGACTGCCGCAGAAAGTTCTTCGGTG
>JANOXZ010000758.1:0-1536 GCA_031418695.1 Synechococcales cyanobacterium VAR_35_metabat_10 | reverse complement strand
GACACTCGATCGATCGAATAATTATTTAGATTAAATCTTGGCAAAAAATATTGAGAATTTAACTCATTAGATTTAATTTGCCTAGATTAAGATATCTTTAACTAATCGTCGATCGCATGTGCTTGTAATTCAGCCAGGGATACATACTCTACAGCGGCGGCGTGAGTAGCAGAAAGAACAACAGGCGGAGCGGCACCAGCGTCGAGAGCTTCTTTCCACCGAGAAGCGCACAGACACCATCTATCCCCTGGTTTCAAGCCAGGAAAATCGTACATGGGCATGGGCGTACTCAGATCGTTACCGACAGATTTGGTAAAGGCGAGGAATTCTGCGGTTACTTGGGCGCAAACTACATGTACGCCAACATCTCCAGCTCCAGTGCAGCAAAACCCATCGCGATAATATCCCGTTTTGGGTGCGTTACAGCAAAGCTCTAGGGTTTCTCCGAGGACATTTTTTCCGCGAGTCATAATGGATTTTGGATTAACTGATTTTGGATTTTGCGGCTCGCGCTCGTCGGGTTCCCCGACGTAAAAAGCGAGATAAGACAGGATTTTGGATTTTGGATTGGGAAAACCTTGCCAACACGGTAATACTTGCCTCCCCACAGATCGACAAAGCAGGCTGGTATCATCATCCCCACCGTCTCAAGCAACCTATGCTTTGAGGGGGGGTTCTGCGCAGGCAGAGGCTTCGCCAACGGGGGGGGGACACTCCCCCAACCGACGGGGGGTCTGGGGGTCGGAACCCCCAGACTCCTTTGTTCTGTCCCCACTAACAACAATCCCAACCCACAAGTATTTATCATTTACCACCCCGCTTAGTAGAGAAGACTAATACACCCTACGTTATACTCCCAACTCCAAAAGTTACTGCCATTCTTGTAATCGATCGAGCCAATGTTTGATAGCTCTTTCGATTTGTTCTTTGCGCCGCTCGAAGTTGGCGGCGAGAGCGATCATCAGGATTCCGGCGAATAAGGCCATCGCCCACTTGATGATGGAGTTTTCTGTAGCTAGGATGAGAAGTTGATAGATATTTGTCAGTAGGAAGGTAATTGTGCCGATGTAGAACCAGGCTCTGACTCTGAGTAATAAACCTATTATAGCGATCGCTAGCCCAATCCCGATCGGTAGCCAAGGTTGATGCCAGATTAAGGCGGTTACGGCGATCGCACTACTACCGAGCACCCTTCCATTATGGCGATTTTGTTTGGAAGTTTGCCAATATGGATCCCATTGTACCACTGCCAAAATTGATAAGCCGAGTAATGCGGCGTAAAAAATTGGACTCGTCAGCTCGTACTGGAATAATAGTCTCATGGCTGCCCAATTGATAAATATCAGACTGAGATAATTCCAGATAAATTGCTGTTGTCGTCTGGCTACACCTGCATAAAAGACGGCGAGCACAGCTAAATTTAACAGAGAGATGCTGTCATATTCAAATATTACTCGCGAGAGGGGTAAAATGAAGGCAACCATTCGCCAAGGTCTATCTTGCCAACCCCATTGTCGCCAGGGAGCTAGTAGTAGT
>JANOXZ010000757.1:0-15210 GCA_031418695.1 Synechococcales cyanobacterium VAR_35_metabat_10 | reverse complement strand
GATCTAGTTGGGTGAGCAAAGCCGAATCCCAACAGCAAGCGCAGTCCGTTAGCAACCCAAATAAATCACAGCAAACCAGCCAAATGCAATGGCCCTTGGCCGCTAAAGATTTCTAGCAGAATCATACAAAAACCAATCATTGCCAGACGACCATTCCAAACTTCGGCAGCGGTGGTAAGACCCCATTCCCATTTTTCTTGGGGATACATTTTAGTTTTCTTACGCATCTGGGGCACTTGAGATAGCTCCATGCTTGGAGCTGCCGCTACTTCCAACACTAGATCGGTCAACGCAGTAATAAAAGTAGGATCGGTATCTAAGGCTGGGACGCGGTTGAAAGTATGAATGCCTGCTTCCTCAGCTAGTTCTCGGTATTCAATATCAATTTCTTCTAGGGTTTCGATGTGCTCTGACACAAAGCTAATCGGCACCACTACCAGTTCGGTAACACCCTGCTGAGCCAACTCCACGATCGCATCTTCGGTATAGGGCTTCAGCCACTCTACAGGTCCCACTTTACTTTGGTAAGCCAATGTATAAGGGTTTGGCCGATCGAGGGTTTGAATAATGGCCTCTGCGCAGCGTTCGATTTCTTCTTGGTAGGGGTCGCCACCTTCGGTTACATAGCTAGCGGGTACACCATGAGCACTAAAAAAAACATGTGCCTCATTGGGGTTGGGGCATTTATCAATTTCATTCGCAATTAAGTCGGCCATGGCCTTGAGGTAGCCCGGTCGCTCAAACCAGGATGGCACTACTGTATATTTAGCTGGCTTGAGAGTAGGGTCTTCTTTCCATAGCCGATCAATCGCTCTAAAGCTGGAACCACTGGTACTAATCGAAAACTGCGGATACAGGGGCAGAATTACTAATTCACTAATTCCATCGGCTCTGATTTCGGCAAAAGCTTCTTCAGTAAAGGGCTTCCAATAGCGCATCCCGATATAAACCTTGGCATCAGTACCTCGGCTGTGCAGATCTTGCTCGATCGCCACAGCTTGAGCTTCAGTGATTCTCCGCAAGGGCGATCCACCGCCGATCTTCTGGTAATTAGCCTGAGATTTTTTGGCTCTGCTGCTCGAAATCAACCAGGCCAAAGGTTTTTGCAGCGCAGGAACTGGCAGCCGAATAATCTCCGGATCAGAAAAAAGGTTGAACAAGAATGGTCGGACATCAGAAAGTTTCTCTGGCCCACCCAAATTTAATAGCAAAACCCCAAGACGACCCATGATGGCTACGTTTTTTCCTAAATGTTTACATTATTTTAAGCTTTGTTAACAATTATAAGGGATCAATTGCGGAACATTGCATCTGCTTATACATATTGCTACTGCAAGATGGTCTTGGAGACGATCCTGGTTTTTTTCTTATCACTCTCAGATAGCTCTTGGCCAGCTTGCAATTGGGTCGCGCTGCTCTGTAAGACCGTGGCACCACCCACATCGCCCATTTGCAGAGCCGTCTTAGCCGCAGTTTGTAACATAGTAGCAGCACCAGATCGATCGCCCTGTTGCAATTTTTGCTCGGCCAGTTGAGTCTGACGGTACTTGGCCAACGCCAGAGAATATTGCTGCACACTGGCATCGGGCATGGCTTGCCAACCGGTAATGGCTTCTGAACGTACGGTTACAGCATCTGACTGCAAGCCGTTTTTACCTAAAGTTGGATCATCATAAGATACCTGCAAATTCATCAACGGTTGCAGACCGGGGGAAAACTGACCAGCATAAATATTTAGCAACACCACGCGGGGAATATTAGTCATCAAGTCTCCTAATCTGACTAGGAATCGATCGCCTTCGGTTTGCACAGGTAATTCGATCGTATCGGGTGCTACTTGGGCGATCGGCTTGAGTTCTGCTAGGCGCACTCGGGGCTGAAGGGTGATTTGCAAATAAGCGTTGTTTAAACCCACCGATTGAATTCGACTAAAGATTCGACCAAATTCGTTGATCGCATTCTCGGGCTTTTCAATATAAGCTAGGGTGCCACCGGCTACGTCGGCAATTTTTTCTAAGATATTCTGGTTCCAATGTTCACCAAAACCTAGGGTATGCAAGGTGATTTTGTCTTTGTTGGAGTTGGCGGCTAATGTGATGCAGCGATCGTTGTCGCCATGTTCGTTTTCACCATCAGTCAAAATAAAGGCGTGAGCAGTTCCCTCACTGAGAGTTGCGTTGATTTCTCTGATTCCTAATTTAATGCCTTCGTCGATCGAAGTACCACCACCGGCTTGCAGGTTATTGATTCTGCTAGCTAAAACACTGGGATCTGCACCCACTAGTTGATTAGCAATAACAGTTTTGGCTTGGTGATCGAAAGATACTACTGATAATCGATCGTGAGGACGAAGCTGGTAAATTAGTTGCTGAGCGGCTTGCTTCACCGTTTCTAGGGGTAAGCCTTTCATTGATCCACTGCAATCTAAAATCAACCCCAAATTTAAGGGCAACTGACTACTACCAGCCGCATCGGCTAGGGCGGCGATCGATACAGCAAGCTGGCGCTGATTACTATTTTGACTAACATCTAAACGCGGATCACTCAGCGTTGCTTTCAAGTTAACCTGCATGTTCGGCCTCATTAGGTGTCTTCTCTATATATTAAAGATAACCAACAACGGGACAGGGTTGATAGTTGTAATATTTTTGTGATGGATTTCCATAAAATTGCTTAAACCTGAGATTGCTGCATAAACGGACTATCTCGCTCAAAGCGGCGCATTAGGTAAGCCACCGCAAAGTCCCCATTGGGTTCTTCGGTTAATATCTCGGCTAGTTCAAAAACTTGCTGGGCGATATCAATTCCCAGTTTTTCGATTACGGCTTCTTTTTCGTTGAGCAGCATCTGTGCCGATCGAACTTGGCTCTGCCAGGTACCCGAAGACAAAATTTCGATTTGGTCGTGAAGTTTAAGCTGTTGTAGAATCGCTGCTTCGTCTTGGTCAAACCAAACGCCATTACAAGAAAGACATTGTTCCAAATAAAAAAATGGCTCGGTGCTAACTCTGGTACGAGATAAAATGCGCTGACACTGGGGACATAGACCAGTCTTGGTATCAGTTTCTGCCGGAACTTTATAGGCGGTTAAATTAGCCCGCAGCACTTTCATCGGATCAACAATGGTGCGGTTCTGAGCTTGTCGCCACTGCTGATATTCATCTCCATCTACCCACTGTCCAGAACAAGTTCCACAAGCATCGGCTTTGAGGTTGCCAAAGAGTTGTGTGTTAGTAAGAAGTTCTTTGCATTTGGGACATTGCATAGGTCGAAGATTGAAATACCTAAAGAGCGGCTCGGTTAAAATTTAGCATGAATTGGTAGCTCTAACGGGGTTGCGCTAAATTTTTGAATTTGGTTAGGCCGGGATCGAAGACTAATTTGACTACTCCAGTTGGACCATTTCGATGTTTGGTCACAATTAATTCGGTGATATCTCGATCGGGGGTGTCCGGATTGTAGTAAGCATCACGATATAACATGATCACTAGGTCTGCATCCTGCTCAATACTACCACTTTCGCGTAAATCCGACATCATTGGTCTTTTGTTGTTGCGGGCTTCTACGCTGCGACTGAGCTGAGATAAAGCAATAATTGGCACATTTAATTCTCTGGCCAGACCTTTAAGACTACGAGTAATTTTAGAAATTTCTTGTACTCGGTTATCACTGCTGCCCTCCATAAGCTGCAAATAGTCCAACATAATTAACCCTAAGGGCTTGCCGGTTTCGGCTTGTAGACGGCGCGCTTGGCTGCGCATCTGCATCACCATCATATTAGCGGTGTCATCAATGTAAATTGGTAAGTCAGCGATTTTATCGATCGCGGCATGAACCTGTTCCCATTCATTCTGACTAATTCGCCCCGCCCGCAACCGATTACTATCAATCCGTGCTTCCCCAGCTAGCATCCGCTGCACTAACTGTTCTTTAGACATTTCTAAACTAAAAACTAAAATTGGCAACTGATGAATCAATGCCATGTTATAAGCAATATTTAAACTGATCGCCGTGTTGTGAACACAGATATCGTTGGCAACAAAATTATGGGTATCGGGAATGGTCAAATCGTAGACTTGCTTGCAACCTACTGATTCGATCGACACAATTGCATCCCAATAAACTTGGCTTTGGGCTAAATCCTGCAATGGTGGATTCTCTAAAGCTGTGGCAAGTTTTAGTAAGCGCTCTCGGGTTGGCGCACGTTTACCAACATGGATATTGCTATAACCAGCAATTCCAGCTTTAATTGCCACTGATTGCCAGCTTTCCTGCGCATTTGTTTTGGCTGTACTCAATTGATTCCATACTGCAATGGGGATTAAATCACGATTGGTTTGATATCGCTTGTGCTCCAATGCTACCAATACTTCATTTGTGGACTGTTCCTTGCCACAGATGCCAATCTCAGTCACAAAAGTCCTGATGGAAATGGCATCCGTAATATCAATTTGCCATACCGGCCTACGTTCACCTTTATATAAGACTGAGCGAGCCTTCAAGCGAGCAATAATGCCAAAACGCAGTAATAAATGCTGGACTTGTTGGGTTAATTTTTTGCTAACTGTTGCAAATCCGAGCTGCACTTGTCCACTACTTAGAACTGTTGCCCAGCCATCGGTAGCAAACAAACGATTAAGAAATGCTGCTAATCGAACCTTGGGTAACTGAAAGATAACCGCAGGTACAAGCTTGTTATGAGATGTTTTACCCCAAATACCCAGCGATTTCAACCAATCAGTAAGAGAATTAACGCCAAATTCCTGTACAGAGTTGATAAAGTCTTGCTGAATAATAGGATTAGTATTGGTAAACTGAGGAGTTCCTTGACTGAGATTACCGTCACCAATGAGATAGCCTAAGATTTTTACCGCACACTCTGGCAATGGATCTTGGCCAAAAACTGGCACTACTCTGGGCACCGCAATCTTTTCACCTACTGTTAATGCAGATAAAGGTTGCCAACCATCTAACGTCAGAAAAGGATGGGTTAGGGTAGTTTCAATCTCTCGACCCAAACTGGTTTTCACCCGAAATACTGGCTTTATTCCATCATCAACATAATTTGATGGCCGGGTCCATTTGAATTGCCAATTGTTTTGCAGCGTTAAAAGTTGGGCATCTTGTTGTTGATAAAGGCTCTCGATTGTGGATATTGAGCCATCGGCCAGCACAATTTTCGAGTCATAAGCCAAACATTTGCCCATTGATGGCCGACCAGCAATAATAATTAAATCTGATCGCTGAAAACCGCCAGTCATAGCATCTAAATCTGCAAAATCGCAGGTCAATCCCGGTGGTGTTAGATCTTGATTCCGGGCTGTGATGTCTTGGTAAGTCTGTAAAATAATTTCACCCACCGCAGTCAGCCCTGACTGCGGACGTACCTGAGTGACATTTAAAACCTTTTGCTCAGCCTGATCCAGCACTTGCTCCAACGGCTTGCCCATGTCATAGCCTAGCTGCCCCACTACATTCCCGGCCTGAATCAGCTCCCGGCGCATGTACTTATCCATCAGCAGCACCGCCAACGAATCTACGTTCACTGCGCTTACCGTGCGTTCTACTAGCTGCACTAGCTTATTTTGGCCGCCAACTTTTTCTAGCAACTGGTTATCGGCTAACCAATTCGAGACATTTAATAAATCTGTGGGCAAACCGCTAGCATGTAGCTCGATCGCTGCTTGATAAATATGACCGTGAGCCGGGATATAAAAGGCATTGGGCACCAGTAGCTCTGCCACTCGCCCATAAGCTTCAGGATCCAGCAAGATGCCGCCTAAAATGGCTTCTTCGACTTCAATATTTTGGGGCGGAATCAAATTGGCCGCCGCCAGACCAAACTGCTGAGAGCTATCTCTAGACGCTAAAAAATCGCCGGAAGAATCCGACGATTTTTGGTTGGCGCTAGTTTCTTCAGACATCACCGCGCCCCTGATTTACTATTCAGCGACGACGTTGAATTCAACTTCTACGGTCACTTCAGGGTGCAGCTCAACGCTGGCAGTATAAGTGCCAAGTCTAGCCACATCGGGGATGGAAATATCCCGCTTATCTACAGTGATGGTAGACAGACTGAGGATTGCAGCAGCAATTTCGGCAGTGGTAACAGTACCAAAAATGGCCTCGTTCTCACCTTCTTTCTTGCTAATTTGCAATGCGCCAGCTTTTTCGATCGCCGCTTTTTGTTGGTCAGCAACCAGCTTTAGTTCAGCTAGCCGAGCCAATTCAATTTCCTTCCGCTTTGCCACCTGACGCAAAATGCCCGGAGTAACGGGTAGGCCAATGCCTTGGGGCACCAGATAGTTGCGGGCGTAGCCAGGAGCTACTTCTACCACGTCGCCCAGCTTACCCAGCTTGCGAACGTCTTGATTTAATACTAATTGTGTGCGCTTTGCCATGATCCTAGGGGAATGTCTTTAAAACCAAATGCCAGACTTACGATGATAACACAGGTTGACACAACTCACCTCTTTTTGCTCGATTCATGCTCCTCATCTAGATTACAGTCATTAGAAAATTCATTAAACCCGTTAAGGTAGACAAACTGGTGCAGCGGTGGAGACACCACGACTACGCCGACTAAAAATAGAGTTCAGCGAAATATCTCGGTGGTTATGATCACTACTGCGCGTCACTGCTAGTTTTACTGCCGTACCACTTGGCTCCACACAAGCCGAAAATCCTTGAGGATGATTAGCTGGAATTGCCGCTGTAAAAACAGCATCACAATTATTTGATAGCTGATTGGCCGTGATTCTATCTACCACCACCTCATTATAGTAACTGTAGCTGGCAGCACTACTGCCTTTACTATAAGTGCCATTCAAATTCAGCGTTGGACCCCAACGATAAATCACTAATGGGCCAGACCAGGGTGAATTAGTGGGTGGTGCCGCCACATAATAAATGATCGGTTCCGTCAAACCACTTTCGATCGGCATCGTCAAAGACAATACTGGATATGGATTGGTACTGCCAGTCGCTGGAGTGCTAGCACCATTAAAATCTGGTGGACAGGGATTTACCAACTGTGCCATCTGTACTTCGTTGCCAATAAAATTCAAAGATCTTTGTAGCTCATAACGACTAAACCGATCAGCGGCAGATGCCCGATCTTGCTTCATCACAATTACCAAACCACTGCCTACCAGCCCCAAAAATGTGGTGGCCATCGCCAGTGCTAACACCAACTCAATCAGGGTAAAACCCGATGCCGAATATTTGCCGAAAGATTTAGCGAGAGATTGGTACATGGTGCAATAGCAAAAGTCTGAGCTTCTATCCTAAGCGCGAAGTTCTGGCTGCACATAGGCATGAGTAGCTGAAAACAACTGCGCAGAATTACCTAATCAATCACCACCAAACCTTGACGCAACACCTCCCAATCAGTCCCAATCCATTTAATTACAGTAGAGGGCTGGTTACTCGCCAATCGATCACGCTCCTCAATTAAAGTTGTGACCGTAGGGAAAACCCGATCGACCTGCAACATATCTAATATCGGAGCTTCTCCTGACAGATTGGCACTACTGGTAGCTAATGCTCCGGTCTTTTGCAACACTGCTCTAGCCGCTTCACTGTCGGGTAAACGTAGCCCTATTGTATTGCCGCCACTATTTAAGCCTGCTGGTACTCGGGTGCTAGCGGGCAACACCAATGTTAATGCTCCTGGCCAATATCGACTAGCCATTGCTTGCCAAATTTCTTTCTCTGCACTATTGCCTCGGGCAAACGGCCATAGATCAGCACTATTGGCCGCCAATAAAATAAGTGGCTTACTATCATCACGCTGCTTGAGCTGGTAAATTAGCTCCGCGAGATCGGGGCGTACCGCCAAAGCCGGAACAGTGTCGGTGGGAAAACTGACTACGGCACCATTGATTGCAGCGGTTACTACTTCGGTTAAAGATCCTTGCATGGGAATTTTTCAGATAGCTGTGAGAATATGAAATCGTTGCACGATCGTATTTAACCACACGGTATCTGTGATAAAACATGGTTTAGCTTTACACACTAGTATTCCGCACGATCGTATTTAACCACACAGTATCTATGACAAAACATGGTTTAGCTTTACACACTAGTACCCCAGAGTTGGGGCTAGCGATAGCCTCCCTAGAGTCAGATGCCAATGATCATAGTCGTAACCACGATCTCCATGATGCTAAGCGCACTAGTGTCTGGAATTTGGGCCGAGAGACTTCCAATCTTTTACACACTTATATATTGGAGTTTATTGCCCCCCAAACTTGGCAAGAACTAGCCTGGATCGCTGTAGCCCATGGCCCCGGTGGTTTTACCGGGACGCGCTTAGCTGCGGTAACAGCCAAAACTATTGGTCAACAACTGCAAATTCCGGTATATGGCATCTCTAATTTGGCGGCGGTAGCTTGGCAACAGCAAATAGAAGGTGATGTAGCAGTGGTGATGCCAGCACAACAAGGGCAAATTTACACGGGGGTCTACCACACTAGTCACCGCCATCGCACCATCGAAGTATTAGAGATCGATCAATTAACTACCCTCGCAGCTTGGCAAGAATATTCAGATAAATTTAGCGGCAGCAAAATTATCTTAGAAAGTGGTGCAAAGCTAGGCAGCACGGTAGATAGTGTGTGGGATTTAGCCCAGCTACAGTGGCAAAGAGGTGAAATTTCTACCTGGCAAAACCTCACTCCTTTTTATGGGTGAAAATTTAAAATAGTGTGAATTTTTTCAAATAGCTATCTCTTTTGACATTTTGTATATACAATAATTAGATGCTGGTGGCAATAGCTATTCAGCAAAATACCTATACCCCCTAGCAATCATGGCACCAAGACAAACCACCAAAGCTCCAGTAAATGGCAAGAAACCAGCTTCTCGCCGTCAACTAATGACTCCAACCAAAGCAAAAATGAATCGTCCAGGCCGTAAGCCCGGACGTAAGCCACGGGCAGAAGTAGAAGCCGCCGCAGCCTTGGCAGCATCTCCTGCTACTAGTGACGATGGCGATCTGCCCACTCTGTTAAGCAATCTCACCAAGCAATCGATCGTCCAACAACAAGCGATCGCCACTCAAGCTTGGTTGACTAAAGAAATTGATATACTGCGTCAGCAAGTAGGTGGTTCGGCACCAAGTAAAACTACTGGTCGTGTTGCTGCCGCTGCAACTAACAGCCCAGAGTTATTAGCTGAAATTGCTCAGCTCCGCCAAGAAAACGCTGATTTACGCGAAAAAGCAGCACGTTTAGATCAAATGGCTTCACTATTAGGTCTTAGTGATACCGTTGCTGCTACTCCCGCAAAAGTTAAAGGTAAGCCCGGTCGGCCAGCTAAAAACCCAGCAGCGGCGGCAGCCAAAGCTGCAGAAGCTCCAGCAGTCAAAGTTCCTGGTAAACGTGGTCCCAAACCGAAAGTTAAAGTTGCGGCTGAAGTTAGACCATTAGTTGTGCCTATGGCACGTAGCAGCAGCAAAGCTTCGATTCTAAAAGCTGCGGCAGAAAGAGATGTAGCTCGGACATTTAAGAGCTGTTGGCCAGTAGTATTCAAAATTGAAGAATGGAATGCTAAGAACCCAGCTCGTTTAGCGAAGATCAGCCAAACTATGCTGAACAAGTGTGGAGTTAACTTTGCGCGTGCTAAACAGTTTGTGGAAGCTCACGAAGCAATTATTCTGAGATACCACAACGATATTGGTTTAAACAAAGCCAATAGCGGCAAGTTCAACGAGGTTTATGAGTTCGTTCGTGATTCTTTAGGCAAAGGTCGTCGTAACTAATAGCACCAAGTTCTAGCCAGAGATGATCGCTTTCGATGGCCTCTGGTGAAACTCCAAATACTTTGTATTTGGAAAACTTAATGAGATGGCTCATTGACACAGATCGGTAGTGAAACTGTAAACTCACTACCGATCGCTTTTCCTTGTGAGTCATTACTAAGTGGGCTAACGACCTGAATCTTGCCATTCATTTGGTCTAGTAAGTCTTTGACGATCGATAGTCCTAAGCCGGTTCCTGGAATATCGCCACTAGCTTGCGCCCCTCGGTAGCTACGTTGAAATAAGTGCGGCAAATCTTCGGCTGGAATCCCCACCCCACTGTCGCTGATCACGATTGATAGTTGCTGCTCATCAGCCAACACAGTCACCTGCACAATGCCATGCCGGGTGTATTTCAGTGCGTTATCTACTAAGTTTCCCAATACTTCGCGCAGAGCACTGGCACTGGCTAACACCGGTGATAGATCTGTGGGTATTTGGCTAGAGAAAAATAGCTGTTTTTCTTGGGCGACCGCAGCAGCGTTAGCTAAAATTGGCTCTAGAATCTCGGTCACTCTACAGGGCTGTAGCTCTAGACTAGCTGGTGGTAACAATGGTAACGATTCAGCTCCAACATTTTGATTGTCGATGTTTTCTGGTAACAGCAAACTTTCACTCGCTTCCAATTGACGGGTACCAGTAAAATTATCGAGCTGCTCCATCAATTCTTTTAAATGCTCACTTTCCCGCAAAATATTTAGAGCAATACGCTGATTAGCATCTTCAGCCGGAATCTTTTTGACCAGCAGTTTGCCAAAAGTATAAATAGCCGTGAGCGGATTGCGCAGTTGATGTAACAAGTTGTCGAATAATTTTTGCTGGCGACCTTGTAATTGCTGTTGCTTCTGTAGCCTCTGCATGGCCCATTGACGCTCTTGATCAATAATTGCCGCTAAAGATACCGTGCGACTAATTTGTTCGATTTGATGCCGTTCTGGCTCTTGCCAGGGTCGATCAATGCGCACTACCCAAAGTAATCCAATAATGATGCCTTCATGAGCCAAAGGTTGCAGTAATTTTTGCGGTGGCCACTTTCGTACTTGTTGCGGTTGGCTAGGTAGCTTGCCCAAAGATAGATCAAGCTGCGGAGCCACCATATCGCTCAACATCATCTCCGGATCTTCTGCTGTGCTACTCAACATCTTGTTGATGAATATTTCTTCTTGCCAATCAGTTTCATCGGGATAGGAAACTAACGGCTCTAATTTGGGTTCCTGACCAGTGATGGTTGTCTGGGTGGTATAGACAATCCCCTTCTCTGCGCCCATATTACCCAATAACATTAGTTGCGCACGGCATAATTCAATAAACTGCGAGCTGTAGGCCAAAAGACCGTAAGAGTTGGGGTAGGAGCTAGGATGGTCAGATCTAGTCATGGGTTGATCAGGGGCAAAAATACTGAATATATTGTTAAGTTTTGTTAAATTTTCTCAGGAAGAATTTAATAAATTCTTAGGATTTTGCTGAGGCAAAGAGTTTCAGCCTTGTGGAGAGCCAATTTAGGGGGGGATTGAATTTTAAAATTAAAGAGGATATGATACACACGGCTTTTGTAGCAACCATTACAACTGGTACAAACAACAAGGAGGTAATCAGGTTGGCGAGAAGACGTAAGCGGAAAAGCAGACGGCGGCAAGAGGGTCGAAGGATTCTTGAGCAGGTGCCTCAGTATAGTATTGAAAGCGGCGAAGACAAACCTGTCACAGCGGCCAGAAGATACATCCACAACGAAGGCATCACCCCCCCAGCACTCCTGCTGGTTAAACGTAACGAACATACAACAGACCGATATTTCTGGGCTGAGAAAGGTCTGTTCGGAGCACAGTATGTCGAAGAGAATCATTTTCTTTTCCCCAGCCTAAGAATCCTGGAATGTCCAGAACCTGCCTTGGTAGGTGCAAAATAGCTCAAAGCTAGTATCTTCAGTCGGTTTTCTGCTTCGCGGAAAGCCGACTATCGATATTTAAATCTACCAAGATTTTTAATCTTCGGTAGTTTGAAGTTTTAGGCTGCGCTCCAAGATTTTTAATTCATCTCGATGGCCAGTAAGACTAAACATCCTACCATTGGCTTGCTCTCTGGTGACAAAAATAATTTGCTCTAACCGTTCAGATTTTTTCCAGTAGAATAATCCGGCCAAGGGTGCCAGCACAGCCAGCCCTAAGAACAAGTTGTTGGTAAAAATATAATTGAGCACCAAGCCTAAGCATAAAAATCCGCCAGCGGCCAAAGATGTCAGAAAAATGGCCATAAACCAACTAGGGGCAACCAAACCTTCATAGGTTACGCCAGTAGTGTCACTAATATCAACTAGTTTATATGCCCGATCAATTAAATACCGATCGAGCTTGGCCAAAAAAGCCTCTTCTGGCTCAGTAATGGCAAAAGATATCTTTTCAATCCGGTCTTTTACCGATGCCTTGATAAAAAACATCAAGCCGATCGCCAGCAAAAAAGTCAGACTGGAGGAGGAAACAAGAACAGTGTTCACAAATATTTACAGAAAGCAGCTATCTAAAATATACTCGCTTCCAGCGCCGCTAGGTCAGGAATTGCCACTTTGTCATGAGAACGGATAATTAGACCATCTTTTTCTAGCTTGGTCAGCACCCGGGTGACAGTTTCGCGCGCCAAACCACTCATGCTACTCAGCTCTCGATGGGGGAAGTTCGGGATCTCGGCACCTTTGCTGCTGTTGATATCAGTCCCCTGACCTTCAGCCAGAAATATTAAGGTATCAGCTACCCGTGAACTGCTGTTCGACTCGCGTAAACGGAGGCGACGATTGACTTGGCGTAGGCGACGACCCATGAGCTGGGAGAGCTTTAACCCAGCCAGTGGCTCTACTTTTAATAGTTGGATAAAGTCATCGGCAGGTACATTGGCGATCGTGGTAGGAGTCAAACTCAAAACATCGGTAGAACGAGGCGCTTGATCGATCGCCGCCATTTCGCCCACAATTTCGCCTTGACCAACAATATTTAAGGTGATTTCTTTGCCATCGACGTTATAAGTACGAATCTTTAGCCAACCGCTCAATACAAAATAGACCGATCCGCCCCAGTCATTTTCCAGCAAGATCATTTGGTTGGCTGGATGGTTGCGTACTACAGCATGGCTAAATGCAATTTGCCGAGATGCTTCGGGCAGTTCAGAGAAAAAAGCTGCGGTTCGGAGCAAATCTTGGAGATTAGGAGCGAGTTGTTGATTACTTTGTCTATCTTCCATAAAACCCACGATTAGATACACCTAAACAAATATACTTTTAAAACGCCGAAGCTGTCTGTTTGATTGCCAGTAATTTTGATATTACCAAGGCCATCTCTAGCAAGATTACCAGTAAAACTATTGTGCCCAAGTTTCAGTTCATATATCTAAGTTCGATCATAATTTTGCCAAATGCTAAATCTACCTAATAGTATTACATTCTCTAGACTACTGGGCATTCCCTTGATTCTCTATGGGTTATATCAGCCCAGTCTAGCTTGGCAGTGGGCTTCGATCGGGATTTTTATCATTGCAGCAGCCACCGACTGGCTAGATGGATACTTAGCCAGAAAGCTAGATTTGGTGACTGATCTGGGTAAGTTTTTAGATCCGCTGGTCGATAAACTGTTGGTGTTGTTACCGTTATTGGTAGCGATCGATCTGCATCGAGTACCAGCGATCGGGGTTTGTATTATTTTGGCACGGGAACTGACGATCGCCGGTTGGCGAGTAGGCGGTACCCAGGTGACGGGAGCAAATATGTGGGGCAAGGTAAAAACAGTGGTGCAAATTGTGGCAATTGTGATGGTGATGGTGCCATTGCCTGCAATCCAAGCCTGGGGGATCTGGGTATTTTGGTTAGCTGTAGCTTTGACACTAATTTCTGGGGGAATTTATTTGTTTCCCAGGAAGTCGGTAGATAAATGAATTTCAGGAGGTCATTGGACGTTGAGGTTCGGCTTACTTCGACTCCGCTCAGCACCAGCCGCTCACCCAACGTCTGGCTCAGTGATCTGCTTTGGTATCAATGGATTTAATGCCATCAATGTAACGGCGGTGGGTGAGCGAACCCCCGCCCCCCTGATCCCATCAAGTACTCAGTCTACTTAGTCAATCCATGCTCCAAAGCATATCTCACCAACTCAGTGCGACTATTAGTCCCAGTCTTACCAAAAAGACGACTAACGTATTTCTCTACGTTACGCACGCTGGTATCGAGCTGACGAGCGATTTCTTTGTTCATCAAGCCCGCTGCCACCAAATCTAAAACACTCTGTTCGCGCGGGGTGAAATCAATATTAATCGGTGGTGGTGTGGTAACGATCGCGCTACCAGTAACCATCATTCCCCGCAGTTCAGCCGCAATTTGCTTAGCAATGCCACCGGCTTCACTGTTAGTACTAGCACGACGCTGCAAAATGTTTTTGACGATCGCAATTAATTCTTCTGGGTCAAAAGGCTTGGGTAAATAAGCATCACAGCCCGCTTGATAACCACTAATTCGATCGGACTTCATACCTCTGGCTGTCAAAAACACCACTGGCATCGCCACAAAGCGCGGATCATCACGCATTTGCTTCAAAAATTGGTAGCCATCTACTTGGGGCATCATCACATCAGTAATTACCAATTCAGGAGGGTCACGCTGGAGCATTTCCCAAGCATCTTTGGCACCCGCTGCAACTTGCACCGCATAGCCGCTATCTTCTAGGTACGCTTGTACCGATTCCCGCACACCGGGTTCGTCGTCTACTAAGAGTATTCTGGCTGACATTGCTTGCTCCTGAATCTGTGCATCCCAACTAGTTTATCTTACCGTGACCGATTCCTTTTGGAGCGCGCATAGCGCTATCGAATCACCCTGTAACATCCAAATCAAAACACTCAACACATTGTCTACTGGCAATAGCGGATAATCAGTCAGATTGATTTGTAAAATCAGCTCAAAATCTTCTACGGCCCGACTGAGAGTAAATTTGCTGTATGGCATGGGTACACTAAGTTTGGACTGATATTATTGATTTTGGCAGATCCAGGAATGTTTTGTGAAATATACCAGAGATATTCGGGCACTACGTTTTCACATGCTGGCTGTACAAGCTGTCTCATTGCTGATCATCATTTTTGGAATACTAGCTATCTCCTTGTACATCGATCCTGCTCTCACCGGGACTCCATTAAGACAGCATCGACACTATCATGGCCAATCTATGTGGCTAATCTTTGGCATCAGCTTTGCTCAATAATAATTCGAATTGCTGTTTTGCGAATTTTTTTTGAAGTCCCCATTTTGTAGCCAGATGTGTAGCAACACCAATACTTCTTACCAGCCAAAAATTATCACTGTTGATCTGTTTTTTATTTATCGTTATGGTCTCTTCAGGATTATCTAACAACATAATTCCTAAAACTCTTTCGGAA
>JANOXZ010000756.1:0-3185 GCA_031418695.1 Synechococcales cyanobacterium VAR_35_metabat_10 | reverse complement strand
CAAAGCGAAGGCGACCGCGCGGAACGGACTGAACAGGACCATGAGCGCCAGGATCGGGATCATCGCTTCCAGCGCGGGCATGTCGAGCCAGCGCGCCGACACCCCCGCCGTCGCGAAGAGCAGCCCGTAGAGCAGTAACGCCAACAAGAGATTCAGCGGGGATTGGGCATAGATGAAGATGGGTATTTTGTAGACCATGTAAACGATCGCATTCCCGTACTATGGAAGATGTATGATTGGACAGATCTGCAAAATGACATGGAGAATGATGGAAATACCCATATTCTAGCCACCCGACTAGAAACAGGCGAAGTCAAAATCATCGAACCCCTCTGGAAACAAGTGCTCTCAAATAAAGGCGCGATGGCGATGATGTGGGAGCAATTTGGCGAGACAGATTACGGTAAATATCTACTACCCACCTATTTCGACACCGACAACTCACCAGCCTCAACAAAATTGCTCTTAGGAATGCACATCAAAAAGCCCATGCTAGGGCAAGAAGGCGTTGGCATCTCGATCGAAAGCGGATTTGGATCCCTGGAGCAAAAAGAATCTTTCGGCTATGGAGCAGAGGGTTTTATCATCCAAGCATATATCGAACTACCCCAAGCATTCGACTATCATTACGTCGTCGGGAGCTGGGCAATCGATGGAGCAGCCGCAGGCATAATTATTCGGGGCGACACCTCAAAAATTACTGGGCGACACTGCTTAATCATTCCCCATATCGTCTCAAATACTGGACTCTATATTTCAGATTAAATACAAAATGAAAATGTTCTTACATGAACATTTTCTCCGTCTCCTTTCCCGCTAAAAGATTAAGTATTTCTTGCTGTGTTGAGGGTGTATATTTAACACAGCGACGAATTATGCGGAGGTTTCCTCCGCATATAACTTCGTCAAGAGAGAGGTACGCAGAGGACTCACAGAGGACTCACAGAGGAAGATTCTCTAGTCTTTCTTCGGGATGGGAGTAGGAGTGGTTCTTCAAAATCGAATCCTCTAACTTCGTCTAAGATTGAGATAAGATCGATCTCTTGGTGATATTTGTGGCTTACAGCAACTTTACAATCGAAGAAGTCGAACTCCGATTCGACTTGCAATTGCAAGCCGTCTCCTTCCTACCAGAAACCACCCCAATCGCGCCTAGCGATTTACTAAATCGTTATCTAGAGAGAGGTTTAACCCTAGCCAAACGAAATGTTTCTGAAAAAGCCCAATCCGAATTTATAATCGCACCCATTCTCCTCGAACTCGAAACCATTTTGACAGACAGCATCAGCCTCTTTTCTGGTGAAGATTTTACAGTCGATCGATCCCTGGGGCTTAACGGTATCTGCGACTTTCTAATTGCCAGATCCCCTGCCCAACTGATTATTAAAGCCCCCGTAATCGCCGTAGTGGAAGCCAAAAGAGGCGTACTGCGAGATGGTTGGGGTCAGTGCATTGCCGAACTCGTCGCTGCTCAAAAATTCAATCTGCAAAGACACCAAGAAATTCCCTACACCTATGGAATTGTCACCAGCGGAATGCTGTGGCAGTTTATTCGGCTATCTGAATCGACAGTCTCGATTGAACCTGCTGAAATCTCGCTCCAACCGCTAGATCGTCTCCTAGGCATTCTATCTTGGTTAGCTCAAAATTAGCCATTAGCCACAATATTTATCGCAAGAGTGTTGAGTTAAAGCAGGGGTCAGGAGTGAGTAAAGTTCTATCTAGGGTTAATTTAGGCGTGAAAAAGATTGTGTATTTAGGTTTGGAGGAAGAGCAATGAATCATAGAGATATTGCGCGGAGCAGCTCGACAAAAGAATCGAGAGTACAGCAAAATATGTGGGATCTAGATGCAGTACTTCCCCTCAGTTATACCATTCCGCCCCAATACATCAAACTAGTACCCACAGAAATTCATACCAACTTTTGCCACCTACTCAGCCGCGATGTTTACTCCGAGGGAGACGCGCAAGTATTGTACAATTATATTCTCACCAGAGCTGATGAAATGTCAACAGAATTTATCACCATGCTCGATTTGTGGTTAGAAGATGAACTCAAGCATTATGAAGCGTTGCGACGAACTTATCGTTGTATTGCTGGAGTCAGCTTTAGCGAAATGAATCGACAATTTGCCGCAAGAACTCCTGAATTCAAACCGATCGAAATGGTCTTAACTGACGAATTTACGCTGTTAGTAACGATGATGTTTGATGAGATTGGATCTGTCTATTCTTATCGTCGCGATTTACACGAATATTATCATCATTTTGGTAGGCAAATTCAGAAGATCGGGCATCATTTAGTTAAAGATGAAGGGATGCACTTTAATAATGCGGCGGAATTGCTACTCGCCAAACACGCTCATCGATTGGGAGAGGTGAAAGGATTTCTAGAACAAATTTCAGCTCTAGAAAAGAGTCTACAAAAGTACCATAAAACTTTTTTCTTAGACCATGCTCAGGAACAGTATCGGTTTCCGAAACATTTTAACTCCGTACTAATTCGACTTATATTAGCACGACTAGGACTCGGACAGCAGCCAGATCGATCGGCATTACAAGAGCTGTGGCAATGGGTGCCCGAAGGATATCATTTGATGCCAATCTTTGCGGCGGGATGAGCGACAAAAAAAGCAGGTGAGAAATTAATCTCACCTGCCTAACTTATTAGCTCAAAAAACTCAGGTTAGTTGGCTCAAAAGCGTTGATAGGGAACCACCTCGGTACCAAAGTAACGAGTGTATTCGGCACTATTTACCATGACATTGACTGCGGCGAGGAAACCTTGCTCTTTAACGATAAGCTCGTATGCAGACATTTCATCCGAACTTGCAGGTGCGCGTCCTAAAATATGACGGAATAGAAACTCGATCGATTTAAGATTGGGATAGGGCGTATAGAAGCGATTGCTATAGGCATCTGAGCTAGCTAGAGCGCGGACAAAATCGCGAGTGGAGATATCTCCATTCCGAAGTTGACTCTCCAAATCAATCCGGCGGAATTCCAGCGGAACCTCACCATTACTGACATCCATAATCTGAATGTACAGTGCCTCGATCGCTATTGTCATTTCCATCTGACTCATCTTGGCATTCAGCCGAAAAATGCGTGCAGCGCGATTATTCGCCGTCTGAGCGACGGTTAGTTCGCTTTGACCATAAGTAGAGGAGCGACCAACTTCGAC
>JANOXZ010000755.1:0-6537 GCA_031418695.1 Synechococcales cyanobacterium VAR_35_metabat_10 | reverse complement strand
CGGTAGGTCTCCTAATGTTTCGTAAATTATCGACATTTGATGCAAAGAAGCCGCTTCCCCTTGCCGATTGCCGATTTCTTTTTGTATCTCGATAGATTGCTGAGAGAGAGTGAGGGCTTGGGGTAGGTCTCCTAATGTTTTGTAAATCATCGACATCATATGCAAAGAAGCCGCTTCCCCTTGCCGATCGCCGATTTCTTTTTTTATCTCGATCGATAGCTGAGAAAGAATGAGGGCTTGGGGTAGGTCTCCTAATGTTTCGTAAATTATCGACATTTGATGCAAAGAAGCCGCTTCCCCTTGCCGATTGCCGATTTCTTGCTGAATTGCTAGAGTTTGTTGCCATAGCTGAAGAGCTGCTGAATATTTCCCCTGGAGATTGTATAGTCTTGCTAAACCATCCATGGTCTTGGCTTGATCGAGACTAGCTGGTAAATTGTCGTAAATAGCCAGAGCCGATTGGTAGGAAGTTTCAGCTTGGTCATTTTCGTAGATGGAACAATAGGCATCACCAAGCTGATTAAGTAATCGCGCTCGATCGATTGTTGGCTCTAAATTTTCTGTAAGTAACTGTGTCAATAGGTCAAAGCGAGGCTGAGAAGCCGGTTTAACTATCGTTGAACCTGTAGCAATCGGCTTAATTTGCGGGCTGACTTCTGGAGTGGGTGTTTCGCTTTGTAACTGCACATCGATCGACTTCCAAGACCAAAAATCTGGAGCGTAGCGGGCGCAGCGAGTAATTGCGTAGCTGGGTAACAGCAAGACAATCGGGTAGGGCAACAGGTGGGGGTAGCTATCCCGCTCCATATTTAAATTGCTAAGAACTGCTGGATATTCACCAAAAGCGCCGATCGATCTTTCTAAACCGGAAATTAATAATACTGTTTGGCGATCTGGGCTTAACGCTATTGGTTGCAGCTTTTCGCGCACTTCTAAACCAAAATATTGCAGATTTTCATCGGTTAAAGCAATTGGTATCCATTGTACATGAGGGAATCGATCGCTATTTTGGAGATATTCAATAACTATCTGCCGATCTCGATCGGTATTCACTTCCATAAAGGCGATTGTAAACCCTGCCGATAGCTCGGCAAATAATTCGATGCTGCCTAATTTTTCAGCATTACGCTGTAAAAACTCGTTTTGCTGTAAGGATATTATCGAAGCTGGCTGGTCTGGTAAGACTTCAAGGTTGCTGCTGGAGCTGGGCAAGGGCTGTTTGGAAAGCATTGATTTTCATGACTGTAGGGTGAGGATAATTCCATCGTCGATCGCCGTTGTACTCCAATACATAAGTATAAAATAGACAGTCTTGCCCTAGGGGGTTGCTGGGTGCCCTTTTATTCAAGAAAGTTTCGGCAATAATGGGGTAATGAGTATCAGGAATCTCCCGCTCGAAGCTAAATTGCGCCTGATTAATGGCATAGAGCGCATCATCGACCTGTACTTGAGAATGCTTGCGTCCGATCGCGTTTAGACAAGCTTGTCGCACCATTTGCATTAAATCTCTCACATGTCCGCCGCTAGCTCGAATAATATCTAACAATATTGCCCGATCGGCAAAGACTCGATCGATATCAATCCTTTTATCTATTAGCTCTACCAGTGAATTTAAGCCTGTATCGATATAATTTAGCAAATCTGGTCCATCTTTATATTCATAGATATTCACCATCGAGACCGTGTAAGGCTTGGCGAAAGTTTTGGCGATGCCCCGCGAAGAGTACAATGAAGCAATGGGCACTGTATAGACAATAGTGCAGTCGATCGCCTGAAGCTGGGCGGCATAGTCAAAGAATAGTTTGTCGGCAACGTGGGGCGGGCAGCGATCGAGGTTATCGAATACGATTAAGATTCCTTTGTAGTGTGGATATTTAGCAATCAATTTTTTTTCGGCATCTCGTAATAATAGATTTAAGCTGGTCATCAAGATGGAGATATCTTTTTCAATGGCACGACGAATGGTGGTTTTGTCTCTGGAAGCACCTTTGATTTGGGAGGTTAGTTTGGCTAGAAATTTGGCAAGTAGTGGTATTGGCAAAAGACCACTATTACTAATAGTGATTTCGCCTGCAACGGCAACTTCGATGTTTTTAGACATCTCTAATTTTTTAATGACATCGGTAAACCATTGTTCTATGTCTTGAATGATGCGGCTGTCGAGCTGAATGTTGATTTGGCGCATTTCGTATTCTAAATACTGGGCGATCAACAAATACAGATCGGTATATTGAACATCATTGATGTCGGTTATTTTGTCAGATTCTAAATAGATGACATGAAAATGTTGCTGCCAGGTTCTTTGCAGTAATCGCAGTTCAGTACTTTTCCCACAGCCGCGATGCCCGGTAAATAATATTGCACTGTGCTGTTCGGTTTCTTGGAGTTCGAGGGTGGAGTTAATGTTTAAAATCGCGTCGTTTTTCCGCGCTGCACCAAGATCTACATAGTAGCGATCGAGGTCTTCGCCAGATAATGGCTGTACGTCAGATATTTTGTAGGCGGTGGCTAGATCGGTGGCTCGGTTAGTAGAAAGAGACATGAGACTCGCAATTTGGGCAGTTGTGAGGATCTTATCGCAGTGGTTCACAAAGTACCAGTTACCCTGGTACTGTCACCGTCATATCCCCTCCCAAACCAAAAGCCTGATGGACAACCTGTAAAGCATTAACGCCCTGATCTCGATCGACCACACAGCTCACCCGAATTTCGGAAGTAGCAATAATGTGTAAATTAATCCCAGCATCTGCCAACGCCTGAAACATCCGACTTGCAATACCGGGCGTACCAACCATCCCCGAACCCACAATACTAATCTTGGCGATCGATTCATTCAGCACCACCTCACCATACCCCAGCTCAGCCCGCGCTGCCTCCAGCACCTTCTGCGCCTCACTGGCATCCCGTGGCCCCTTACCCACCTCCGACTGCGCCACCGTAAACGCAATATCACGAGTAACCAAACCATTGATCGATCGAGTGCGCTGCGACTGCACAATCGTATCCACGCTAATATTTCGCTGCGCCAGCAAAGTAAAGATCTTCGCCGCCATCCCTGGTTTATCTGGCACATTCAACACCGCCACCCGCGCCTGCTTCATATCCAACGCCACCCCCCGCACTGGCACCGTGGGCAAATTTCCTTGAGGAGCCGCCGAAATATTAATCGCAAAATGCTGACAAAGAATCGCAATCGCCCGATCGCAGTCCTTCGCGGCGATCGCACAGCTCACCTTAATCTCTGAAGTAGAAATAAGCTGAATATTGATACTCGCCGCCGCCAACAGCTCAAAAATCTCCGCTGCGATCGCCGGACGACCAATCATCCCTGCCCCAGTAATACTAATTTTGGCAATGTGATCTTCCACAATCACCTCTGCCCCACCCAACTGGGGAGCCAGCGCCTCTGCCACCGCCTGAGCGCGGGACAGCATCGACTGACTAACCGTAAAAGCAATGTCATTACTATTGCCATCATGAATAGACTGTAAAATCAAATCCACATCAATTCCTTCCCGTGCCATCGCCCGGAAAATTTGACCAGCAATGCCGGGTCGATCGGGTACATGTAACAGTGCAATCTTGGCTTCGTTGGTAGTAAACTCCACTGCATCCACTGCCGGAGCCAATTCTAAGTTAGCTAATGAGCGGGGCGTAATATTCTGGGAATGTACCTTAGTCCCTGGATCATCTGTCCAACTCGATCGCACCACCAAGGGCACCCCATAATTCCGGGCAATTTCCACCGCCCGAGGATGCAGCACCTTGGCGCCCAAACTGGCCAACTCCAACATTTCATCCGCAGTAATTTCAGTCAAAAGCTGGGCATTGGGCACCAATCGCGGGTCAGTGGTGTAAACCCCCGGTACATCCGTGTAAATCTCACAAAAATCTGCCTTCAGCGCCGCCGCCAAAGCCACCGCCGAAGTATCCGAGCCACCGCGTCCCAAAGTAGTAATCTCTAAATCATCAGCCGAACTAATTCCTTGGAAACCAGCTACTACCACAACTTCTTGTTGGTCTAAATGACGCTGAATCCGATCGGTCTTAATCCCCACAATCCGGGCACGAGTATGCTCTTTTTCGGTAATAATCCCCACCTGTCCACCAGTCAAAGAAATCGCCGCCTGACCAGCCGCCTGCAAAGCCATGCTCAACAAAGCAATAGTCACTTGCTCACCAGTGGCCAACAGCATATCCATTTCTCGGCGGGAAGGCTCAGTTGTAATATCTTGCGCCAGTGCCACCAAACTATCCGTGGCCTTGGCCATCGCCGAAAGCACCACTACTACCGAGTTACCGGCACGAACAGTTTGAATTACTCGATCGGCCACCTTCTTGATCCGCTCTGCCGAACCAACTGATGTACCGCCGTATTTTTGCACAATCAATGCCACTGGACTTGTTTCCCCTACTCACTGCACCGTCCATTATGGCGCAGGTGGGCAATTTGGACAATCCAGATGCTGTCAATTTTAGGAACTATAGTGGGTGGAGACTGGTGGCGCAATGGTGGCATCAACCGTACAGCCGATCGCCTGTGGAGCCATCAGTGAACTGCTTGCCACATCCCTTACACAAATAGCACTGTTTACCGCGTCGGTAGCCATTTTTCGACAGATCAGGTGATCGACAGTGTCGGCATTTCATTACTTTCATTACATCAGTCATTGATTCATTCCCCACGTAGGGTCTTAAATACGACACAATCAAATCTTCTGTTTGCTGGGTCAGTTGCTGAACATGTTGTTGGTCAATAGTGCGCAGCATTTGTAAAATTAGTGCGTTACTGCTGTGAACACAGACTTCCGCTAACAGCAAAGGATTTTCTAGTTTAGGATTACGCTGTTGCAAAATGGTGGCCATAAACTCGATCGCCTTTTGGGTAAAGCTATCATCGATCGATTGAAAAATTTCCCGCGACTCAAAAAATTGAATAAACACAACCCGTGAAACCGGGTCAACAAAGATACCCATCACCCCTTGAACCAGCAGATGAATCGTCTCCCGCAGAGATAGCTGAGATAAATCACTGCTACCCGCTCCTGCCCACATCGCATGCACTCGATCGACATGGTACAGCTCCATCGCCTGAAAAATTGCTGCCTTGTCAGGAAAAAATTGATAAAGAGAACCGATCGCCGTCCCAGCTTTGGCCGCAATCAAATGGGTCGTGGCCGCACTATAGCCCACTTCTTCAAAAACTACTGCCGCAGCCGCCAAAATTTTATTGACCCTTTCTTTGCCCCGTTGCTGTTTGGGTTGCCGCCGTAATTTACTTGACAAATGTGAAACTTCTTTCATATATTGGAAAACACGACCGACTTTTCATGATTTTACTGCTAACGGAGAATCTTATGCCATCTATGCTGCCCGGTACACCTTGGTTATTAGCTCACAAATCGATGTTGCAGAAAGATAAACCTCAAAAAATTTCCTTATACGGTAATGATTATGTGCTGTGGCTAGATGAGAATGACGAAGTGCAGGCTTTACCCAATGCTTGCCCCCACATGGGCGCAATGTTATCGGAGGGTTGGTGCGATCGAGGAAAAGTAGTTTGTCCATTCCATGCGCTGCAATTTGATAGCGCAGGCCGCACAGTCTTACCCGGTTCTGGCAAGCAAACTTTGCCCCAACTACAACCACTAAAACTCATTATTCAAGGTGATTTTATTTGGTCTTATGGTGATCACGAACCAGTAATGCCAATCCCCACCATCTTAAAAGAAATTGCGGAAAGCAGTGAATTTATTGGAATAACTGGTGAATACAGCGTCAAGACTGAGCTACTGCCGATGTTGTTAAATATGCACGACTACAATCACCAGAATGGTACTCACCGTCCTTTGTTTGAAATCAAAGAAGTATTGTTCGATAAATTCATTGATGAAGGCCATCATTCTCATGCTTACTATCGGATGCCTCGTGCGCAAACTAGCATCAAAGATATTTTAGCGAATCCGGCGCTATTAGCAATGCCCAAGGTGATAGAGGCACATTTAGAGAATTTCTTCCCGATGATCGTGCTATTTCATGGCACTACTGTTTTTGGCAAAATTAAACAATGTCACATTTTTGTACCTGAATCTGAGACTCACACCCGTACTTATGTTTTAGTATACGGCCAGACTAACGGTGTCCTAGGTAACATGGCCTTAAAAATGCTGCGATCGAGCGTGCTCAAAATTGTGGATACTGTAATCCAGCAAGATGCCGATATTTTGCACAAAATATATGCTGATACCCCTCAGAAAATCAAACTAAACAATGAAGTAGGCATGGATTGGGTGCGTCGAAACTTTGAAAGTTTCCCAAATATTGTCGTATCAAATATGTCTAAATAGACAGATTTTTTCCAGCGTATTATTCTGAGGCAATGTAATGTACAATATTGTAAAACCAGCTCCAGATAATGAGAAAGTTGATATGAGTCTCTGCATCAATCCCCAATGTCATCAGCCCCACAACTCTGAACAGGTGTTGTTCTGCGCAAGCTGCGGCTCCGAAATGCTGTTGGCTGGTAAATATCAGGCC
>JANOXZ010000754.1:0-1708 GCA_031418695.1 Synechococcales cyanobacterium VAR_35_metabat_10 | reverse complement strand
GGACGGATTTGCCCGCCTGCGCACGGCGCTGGCCGACCCCGAGCTGCGCGCCCAAGCCGTGCAGCGTTATGTAGGCAAGGCGGTAGAGCCAGGTAAAAAAGACATGGCAGACCAGCTGACCATTTCTGCATCGCGTGCGTTAGCTTTGTTCGCAGGCGCAGAGAAAATTAACGGTGATGCCGTGTCGGGCCTGCAAGCAGTGTCTAAATTTATGGAAGCCAGCGTGCCCGAGGCCGAGCGCGAGCGCGCGGGCGAAGGGCTGGTGCGTATTTTGAACGGTACTATTTTTGAGCTGCTGCAAGTTAGCCGTGCGCAGGCGGGCTTAAAGCCGCTAGAGCCTGATGACAAGACGCAGGCTTTTATGTCGCAAGCGGTTATTTCGCTGTCGGATGCATTTTTCTACCCTGCGCCTATGGCTTTTGCACTCAAAGACTTTACGCAAGTGCAAGCCAGTGTGTTCCAGCTGGCGCGCGCGCCGGGCAAGTGGGTTGTCTACATCGGCTGCTTGTTTTTGATCATCGGTATTTTTGCCATGCTGTATGTGCGTGAGCGCAGGCTGTGGGTGTGGTTATCGCCGTCTGCAAGTGGCGATGCAACTGCAGGCAGCACCAGTGCTGCTCACGGGGGCACCAGTGCACAAATGGCGTTGTCGACCAACCGCAAAACTATGGACGGCGACAAAGAATTTGAATTGCTTAAGACGAAGCTACTGGGCCTACTACCCACCGCCACGCAAGACAGTGCTGCGGTTAACTCGACAGGTGTGAAGTAAATGAATACTGCAACAACAACGCTGAACCCCTCTAATGCGTCCACTAATATGGCTAGTGACAATAAAACTACGACCATCATGCTCAGTGAGGGCTACTTTGCCAAGCGCAGCGCGTTTGACTGGGTGTTCGCAGTGTTGGTAATGTTAGGCACGGGCTACGCGTTGTCGCGCTACAGCGCATCGATGGATTTTTACGATAAATCCATCTTGGTAGGTTTGGTGCCCGCCGTCATTTGGCTGGGCTGGTTTTGGCGGCCACTGCGTAATTTGATGCTGGTAGTGGCCGCGTTTTCGCTGCTGGGCATTAGCTCGTACCAAGGCGATTTGGGGCGAGCCGAAAAAGTGTTTTGGCTCAAATACTTCTTGTCCAGCCAGTCGGCTATTTTGTGGATGAGTGTGCTGTTTTTTATGAGCACTATTTTTTACTGGCTGGGTGTGGCTTCTACCAAGCAAAGCGACGCGATGGAATTATTGGGCAGCAAAATTGCGTGGGCAGCGGTAACGATGGCGTTGATAGGCACGATGGTGCGCTGGCATGAGAGCCATTTGCTCGGCCCCGATATTGGCCACATTCCGGTGAGCAATTTGTACGAAGTCTTTGTGCTCTTTTGCTGGCTGACCACCACGTTTTATTTGTACTACGAAGCCAACTACGGCACCAAGGCGCTGGGTGCTATGGTGATGCTGGTGGTGAGTGCAGCAGTGGGCTTTTTGTTGTGGTACACGCTGGTGCGCGAGGCGCATGAAATCCAGCCCTTGGTGCCTGCTCTCAAAAGCTGGTGGATGAAGCTGCATGTGCCTGCCAACTTTATTGGCTATGGCACCTTTGCGCTGTCTGCCATGGTGGCGTTTGTCTATTTGATCAAACAGCAAGCTGCTGAGACCCGCTGGTATAAACTGACGCCGCTGTGGTTGCTGGGTGCAGCACTGTGCTTT
>JANOXZ010000753.1:0-2603 GCA_031418695.1 Synechococcales cyanobacterium VAR_35_metabat_10 | reverse complement strand
AAAAACATCATCATACCATTGAAGGAATTAATAGCAGATTGGATGGTTTGCAAGCTGCAATTTTAAATACCAAACTGCCACACATTTTAAAATGGACAGCACAGAGAATTGCAAATGCTGCGAAATATGATGAAGCTTTAAAAGCGATCGATATAGCAATCCAGTTAGGTTCTAATGACCTTAGCTTGCTCAATCCAAAAGCAACAATCTTAGCTGCTCAGAAGCAATATTCAGAAGCAATCACTATCTATAGTAAAATTATTAGCAAACAGCCAGAAGCTTATGCATACTACAATCGCGGCAATTCACAATCGGCATTAGGTAATAAACAGTCCGCTATCGTTGATTATGACCGAGCTATTGCTCTCAATCCTAAGGATGCCGAAGCTTACCTTAATCGAGGAGTTGCTAAATCTGTATTAGGAAATAAACATATAGCAATTCTTGATTACGATCGAGCTATCGCCATCAATCCTAAATATGCTGAAGCTTACTATAATCGGGGAGTTGCTAAATCTGCATTAGGAAATAAAAATTCAGCAATTCTTGATTACAATCAAGCTATTGCTATTAATCCTAAACTTGCTGAAGCTTACTATAATCGGGGAGTCGCTCAAGATGAATTAGGGTATGGGCGAGCAGCAATCATCGATTTTGACCAAGCTATATTTCTCAATCCTAAAGATGTCGATGCTTACTATGGTCGAGGTTTTACTCAATATAAATTAGGAGATAAGCAAGCTGCAATTATCGGTTACGATCGAGCTATAGCTCTCAATTCTAGATACGCGGAAGCCTACTACAATCGGGGTATAGCTCAATATGATTTAGGCAATAAACAGGGTGCAATTGCAGATATTAGCAAAGCGGCTGAGTTATTTCAGCAACAAGGACGAATGGATTCACATCAACAAGCAATGAGATTTTTAGAGAAAATCGAGAAAAGATAGATATGAAAATAGTTGTTAATTCTCTTCGCAAACCAAGCTCAAAATTAAATCCACTGCTATAAACCTCAAGCTTGACATTCACTAAAATAACCCATGTTATTAAACCTAGAACAAATAAGCGCGATCGATCCCACATCGATTTGGCTAGATATCACCCCAGACGAAATTACGGGAATAGATAACGCCCAACTTAATCAACTATGTCTAACTAAATTACAAACTTGGTTAACAGATCGATCGATTCCCCATCAACCCAGCTTTAGTAATGATGAATCCTCATCAATTTGGGATGTAGTTACAGGTTGTGCAATTAATATTGGTAACCTGAGACTGATTTTGATTCCGACTGAAAATCTCGATCGATCTGAATTGCGGGTGCCTCAAGAATGGGTGGATTTGCCTAATTGGGTGGGAGATTATTATCTGGGTGTTCAGGTAGATCTAGATACTCAGATGATGAATATTTGGGGTTTTGTATCTCACCAAACACTTAAGGATCGGGGGCGATATGCTGAGATCGATAGAACATATAGTTTGGATAGCGATCTGTTAATTAGTAATCTCGATCTGCTGTGGATTGCCGAAGAATTGGCACTAGCTCCGCGCAATGTCGTTGCAGAACCACTAAATCTATCCCTGGAACGTGCTTTGGAATTGATTCAGCTACTGAGTCAACCTTCGCCCTATTCACCCCGCCTGATGGTGGGTTTTGCCGAGTGGGGCGCGATTGTGAATAACCCGAATTTGCGATCGCAACTATATCAAGCTCGGATCCAGAAAGCCGCAATTGTCCAGGCTCCGAATCCGACTTTCCGGTTGGTTGACTGGCTCCAACAAGAATTTACCAACGCTCTTGCGAGTGGCTGGGAGAGCTATCGCTCTGTGGCTGTGATGTCGCCCGCTCATAATAGTACGATCGAACGTGCCAAACTAATCGACCTCCAAGTCGATCTTAATTGTCATACGGTAGTGCTATTGGTGGGGATTATTCCTGAAGCAAATGAGCGGGTGAGAGTGATTGTACGGGTGCATCCCGCGATTGGTTCCCGCTATTTGCCGCCACAGTTACAATTGAGCTATGTCGATCCAGATGGCAATAGCTTGCGGACAGTCACGGCTAGAACGAATGATGACTATATTCAATTGCCTGCTTATACTTGTCCCGTTGGCATGGAATTTTATCTACAATTGCAATTAGACAATGCTCGATCGATCGAACGTTTTATCGTCTAAAAGATGTGAAAGAAATTATTATTCGGTTGGGCGACGGAACGATTCAGGATGGTTTTAATCATGTTAATGTCGAGTTAAAATCTGCTAGTACAACTCAATGGGAAGATCGGAGCAAATTAGCACCCAACCCAGAACTACAGCAACTTTTGCATCATTGGCAAGTCATTTATCCTGCGGCAATTCAGACATTATCGCCTGGAATGACTCAATCACCAGTATTTGATACCGATACGATTACTAATGTATCCAGTCAAGATCTAGTTGAACTAAACTACAATTTTAGAACTGCAATCAATCACTGGCTCAATCTAGGTGAGTTCAGAAAGATCGATCGCAGGCTGCGGACAGACTTAAATGTTGCCGATCGAATTGTCGTAATCGTCGTTAGCGAACAGTTACAAATCTGGCGATTACCATGGC
>JANOXZ010000752.1:0-15603 GCA_031418695.1 Synechococcales cyanobacterium VAR_35_metabat_10 | reverse complement strand
GTTTTACCCACGCCACCCTTAAAGCTTGTGATCGTGATAATCACGGTTCTGACTCCGGGGATTGGATAGCTTAATTTCTTGGTTTTTATTGAAATTCTAGAATTCAAGCTTAACATTCAAAGGTGACTAATCTATTCAAACAACTATAAAAATATGCTAATTTTAATCGATACAGCCAATTGCTAGAGCAGAGTAACGGCTGAATCAGTATTGAAAGAGTTGGATGGAAGCATAGAGCAAGACTAGCCCCACCCTTCAGCAGAGTAGCCAAAGTTTCTAAATCACCCTTAGCCGCCGCCATCATCAATGGAGTCCAACCGCCCAAATTAATAGTGCTCACATTAGCACCCAATTCAACCAAAGCACGGACAGTATAAGAATGTCCCTTATCCACTGCCAAAATATAGGACTTTTGAGCGATGGAATTCATGCCAGTAACAGATACAATTGAGGCTACAAATCATTTGAAACCAAGAAAATGGCAAGAACCGCTGCTCCCGCAAATAAAAAAGCTCCAAAAGTTAAATCAGAAGTACAAGCTCCAGTAGAAAAAATCGTCCCTCTCACCGGCAAAGCCTTGAAAGCGAAGCTCAAAGAACTCTCAAGTTTGAGCAAAAGTGAGACAGCGAAAGCCTGCGGATATTACTCCGTAGCTAAAGATGGCAAAATTAAAGTAAGCCTCACCAAATTCTATGATGCTGTACTACAGGCTCAAGGCATCAGCATAGATGACAAACATAAAGCTGATGGCAGAGGGCGTGAAGCCAGCTACCTAGCTACCGTTCACAAAAATGGTCAAATTTTGATCGGGGCTGCCTATACCAAGGCTTTGAACTTAGTTCCGGGTGATGAGTTTGAAATCAAAATGGGCTATAAACACATCAATCTGAAGGCGATCAATAAAAAAGCTGGGGCTTAAGAGAGATTTCGCTAACGGCAATGTTTTGATACTTTGCCACAAGTATCAAAACATTGCCCAGCAAACCACTTGCCTTCGCTGAATCTATGGCACCACAGCCACTAATCTATTTCCTGCAAATTTCTCGTTGTCAAGCTCCACTTCCAGATTCAATCAGTAGATATCATCAATGATACTCCAGCTCACGGCACTTACTTTTGCGTCTAAGCTCAGCAGACTGACAATTTTTTCCAGGAAATCTTCATCTCGATTAAGTGATAGCAGATCAGCATCTAACTCTATTCGATTGATAATTCCTAAATCATTACTACTTAAAGACTTTAATTGCATTTTTCCGCCATTTACACTTTGAAGTAATAAGGCTCGAACGTAAGCTTCATGTTTTTCCAGACAGATTACTGAGAGACGATGGCAAACTTCTAGCTCACTTTTTTTTAGTGGATTTTTGTTAAAACTATGTCCTATTGGACGCAGCAAAATATTTGCCATTAGTACAGCGATAGTTCCGGTAAAAGCATGAGGAAATAGCCCTGATCCAGATAAAGAACCGATCGCTGCTGCACACCAGATAGTTGCTGCTGTGTTTAAGCCCCGGATACTCGCTCCATCTCGCAGAATCACACCTCCGCAGAGAAATCCAATTCCAGATACAATTTGCGCTGCAATCCGAGTAGGACTCGCATCACCTGGGGTTAACACAGATAACATTACAAACAACGATGCACCCGTTGATACTAAGGCAGTAGTTCGTAATCCTGCCATTCGTTGCCGCCATTGCCGCTCTAATCCAATAGCTGATCCTAATGTAAAAGCCCCCATTAATCGCAGCGTAAAATCTGTCCATACCATCATTACAATGACCCAATATATTTATTCAAAAGAAGAAGTTTATTGCTAATAAAACAGATTCATGAAATCCATTTTTTTGCTGAATGCCGTCAATTTACTCATTAAAGTCAATTGTCATTGTATTTAACATGACATCTAAAACTATTTCTTGCAACAGTTTCGTCTTAGATGAAATGATTTTATATGGCAATAATTCAAAATAATTATTTGCACCGTATTCGATACAAAATTGCTATATGATAGGCCATAGAATATTTGCGATAATCAACTGCAACTCTCAGAGAACAAATGAGATCGTAAAATGTTTTGATTAATGACAGCCAATGACATCTGCCATATTTCTAACAAACTGCTAACTATCAATTTTATTCAAAATTGGTGTAAGATTTAGCACTCCCGAACTAGCAAATATACTTATTTCACACTTATTGTGAAAAGAAGCTAATTTTTAGATAGCAATGCGCAAAAATACACCCAATTTACACAAAGCAAATCGAATAAATTGGACGTAGAAGTATATTTATTGTCACTAAAATCAAGAATTTTGCAAGTAAGGAACAATACTCTACCATACTATTCTTAGATATAAATAATAAATATATGATTTATCTTAAATAGTTACTACACAAAACATATTTTGCTAACCTGTATACCAAACAGAGGTCTAAGCTCTAGGATTTTGGCTGAATTTGATATTACATCTACTGCTCTCAATTTCAAACAAGCATCTTTACTTTTATACTGTGATCTTTATCACTATTAAGTGTGTTTTTGTCATGCTGTACAAATTCTTGTGAATATGAAGATGGCTTCTGTTATTGGACGACACAGCCACTGACTTAATACTTTTGGTGGAGTCTGAAAACGTTGCCCAGCAACCAGTTTAGAATTAAGGGCATACTTCAACAGCGCCTATGGCAACTCAGCCACTACTCGATTTCCGAACTAGCCCGTGTAGCCAAATTTTCGCTGTGGGACATGGAAGCCACAATGCTAGATGCTGCACATCAGAGGGTCAGGGAGTTGCAGGAGGCTTGGCCTTTTTCGGAGCTTTGCTGTGATTAGGCAATTGTTATCCTGCTAGTCTTTTCTCCGGAGTGTCAGGAAAACCCTGATAAATCTGAGTTTTACTTCTAGAGTCTTTAAGAATTGATTATTTTATATTTTCAGAACACTGATTTTTCTTAGTTTGCAGTACGAGACTTAAGTAATATCATTTTGTCTATAAGTTCATTCGCAAAATCTCTATTTCCAATACTCTATGTTTTCATATTAAATAAGTTACAACTTCAGACACCAAAAGAAGGAGAATTTTTGATGGGAAAACATCATCAGATACTAACCCCTTTCCATCGTAAATATTTGGAAGGACAATTACAAAAGCAGAATCTATACGAACAATTGTACCAACGCATTAAAATTATGTTGTTAGCTGATGAGGGCAAAACTCAAAGTGAAATTTGTCGGTTGCTGGGGTGTTCAACATCCACGGCAGGACGATGGATACTCTTTGCCAAAGCACAAATGGCTCATCAGTGCATCGAAATGTCAGCAGGGCGACCGAAAAAAGCCACCGATGAGTATAAGCAACGATTACAAGAATTAGTTCAATCAACCCCTGCCGAACATGGTTATGGTTTTCGACGTTGGACAGCAGATTGGCTCAGCAAACATCTCGCAGAAGAATTGGGAATTGTCGTGGGCGATCGGCATATCAGTCGCTTACTCAAAGAATTAGGACTTTCAACTTTCCCCCAGGAAAAGTTGAAGACTCCAAATCTTGAAAAAGGAGGCTCCAAAATAATCATTCGCAATCTGGAGATTGAGTCTGAGCCAGAATTCTGAGATGCTTGATGGATCCTCCCCTATACTCTATAACAGCTTAAAATCACGATGACAAAAACTTTACCAAAGTCTACTCTAGAAAAAGCATTGGGGCAGCCTCTTACTGATACTGAATTCCAGCAATGCCTCCAACAAATACAAGTTCTCAATCCAAAAGTCGGTAAACTATGGCAGAAAAAAGATTGTCAGTCTGGATTGTACATTGTTCGATCAGGAAAGGCACGACTATTAGATCATACTAATGAACTAGTCACTACTTATACAACTGGCGATTCATTTGGGGAATTTACCTTATTCTCAGAAATTAATCGACCTCATAATGTACGAGCAGGAGCAAATCTGCAATTAGATTTTTTACCTCAGCAATTGTTGGCACCCTTAATTAGTCGGTATCCACAAATTAGAGCATATTTAAAGCTACAGGCCACTACAAAACCTGGCTACCAAACTTTGCCACCGACTGTCACACCTTTACCTAAAACACCAAAAAGTAGCCAAACTCGCCCAAAGAAAACCACCCAATACTTTCCCCGTCCTTCTCAACGGGTAGGACATTGGTGGAAACGAGTTACACATCGCTATCCGTTTTTTGCCCAATTGAGCGCTTCTGATTGCGGAGCTGCTTGTTTAGTAATGATTTCACGTTACTGGGGCAAGAGTTTTAGCATCAACCGCGTTAGAGATATTGCCAATGTTGATCGTAATGGTGCATCATTACGAGGTTTATCCACCGCTGCTGAAAGCCTGGGGTTTACGACCCGCCCAGTGAAATCTAATTTGGAACAATTAGCAAGGCAGACTCTACCAGTTATTGTTCATTGGGAAGGTAAACATTATATCGTCGTTTATGAAATTAATCGTAAAAATGTAGTGATAGCTGACCCAGGGATTGGGCAGCGAACTCTTTCCCATAAAGCATTTTTGCAAGACTGGACAGGTTATGCTCTGTTACTTCAACCCACAACTTCTTTTAGTAATAAGCAAGAGCATCAAACCTCATTCTGGCAGTTTTTTGAACTGATGAAACCCCATCAGGTAGTAATGCTAGAGATATTTATTGCTTCTCTCTTTATCCAAATTTTCGGCTTAGTAACCCCTCTATTTACCCAGCTACTTTTGGATCGGGTGGTAGTACAAAGATCAGAATTGACATTAAATGCTATTGGTTTTGGACTACTTCTCTTTAGCCTGTTTCGAGTAGCAATGATGGGGTTACGACAGTATTTATTAGATCACACAGCTAATCGATTAGATTTAGCGCTAATTGTGGGCTTTATTCGACACACTTTTAGACTCCCTCTGGACTTTTTTGAATCACGGTATGTGGGAGATATTATTTCGCGCGTCCAGGAAAATCGCAAGATTCAACGGTTTTTGTCTGGGGAGGCGCTATCGATCTTGTTAGACTTAATCACCGTCTTTGTCTACGTTGGGTTAATGTTTTGGTATAGTTGGTCAATGGCACTAGTGGCCTTAATAGTTGTTCCTCCCTTCTTGTTTTTGGCAGTGATAGCCACTCCTTTCTTACAGCGGATTTCTCGTGAGATTTTCAATGCTCATGCAAAAGAAAGTAGCTATCTAATTGAAGCATTGACTGGAATACGTACAGTGAAAGCCGTTGCTGTGGAACAGTCTGTGCGCTGGCATTGGGAGGGATTACTCCAGAAAGCGATTAAAACAAACTTTTCTGGACAGGTTATCAGTAACCGTTTACAGATTTTCAGTAATATGATCGAGGCGACAATCACTACTGTAATTCTCTGGTATGGAGCCTACCTCGTTATTCATGAACAACTCACTATCGGCCAATTGGTAGCATTTAATATGTTGATAGGTAATGTGATTCGTCCATTTCAACGCTTGACAGTGCTATGGAATCAGTTACAGGAGATTGTTATTTCTGTAGAGCGGATTAACGATATATTGGAAGCAGAACCAGAAGAAGATTTGCAGCGACAAGCACGGCAATCACTACCGCTGCTATTAGGAGATATTCGCTTTGAAAATGTCACCTTTCGCTATCATCCTGATAGTGATCGCAATATTTTAGAGAACCTTACTTTTCATATTAAATCTGGTCAAATGGTTGCCTTAATAGGGCGGAGTGGTTCAGGAAAAACCACTATTTCTAAATTGGTATTGGGTTTATATCCACCTACAAATGGCCAAGTGTTGATTGATGGCCAAGAAATTAATAGCCTTTCTTTAAATTCTCTTCGTAAACAAGTCGGAGTGGTCGATCAAGATACTTTCTTGTTTGGCAGCACTATCCGCGAAAATATTAGTCTAGGACATCCAGATGCCACTTTAGCTGAGGTGATAGAAGCTGCTCATTTAGCTGGAGCTAACGAGTTTATTAAGCAATTACCCATGGGGTATGAAACTCAGATTGGTGAAGCGGGTGGGCTTTTATCTGGTGGACAACGGCAGCGTTTAGCGATCGCCCGCGCACTGATGGGAGACCCCCGACTGCTAATTATGGATGAAGCCACCAGTCACCTCGATACAGAATCAGAACGAATTATTCAAAACAACCTAAGTAAAATCTTGCATGGTCGGACTTCATTGGTGATTGCTCATCGTCTATCAACAATTCGTAATGCCGATTTGATTCTGGTTTTGGATCGAGGAAACTTGGCAGAAAGTGGCACCCATGAAGAATTAATGGCTAAACGCGGTCAGTACTTTTATTTAAATCAACAGCAGCCAACAGTAACTTAGATTTAATGTTACTAGCCAATATAGCCCACTTAACTATAGTGATATAAATACAATGAGTAATCTAAATATTGATACCTCTCAACGGCGTCAGGTCGATCAACCAACCCATTTAAAGACCAAGACACATGCTTCGGTATGGTCAGATAGCACTCAAGAGCTTTTAGATAGTTTGCCAAAAGTGTGGATAAGAGGAATACTTTATTTGTTGGTGGCTTTCACCGCGATCGCTTTACCATGGGCAATGTTCTCACAAGTCGATGAGACAGGGGTAGCTAGGGGGCGCTTAGAACCAAAAGGAGCAACCATTCGCTTAGATGCCCAGACTGCTGGCACTGTAACAGATGTAAGAGTCAAAGAAGGTCAGCAGGTGCAAAAAGGACAGGTGCTTTTAGAGTTAGATTCTGATTTACTTCGTACCGACTTGCAGCAAGGCCAAACTAAATTAGAGGGTCAAAAGAATCGACTAGTACAGTTGCAGCAAGGCCGTAACCAGCTATTAACAGCTAGTACCACTCAGCAGCAACAAAATCAAGCTCAATCGGCTGAAAAAAATGCGCAATTAGATCAGGCACGACAAGCACTGAGTGCAAACAAAATTACTACTCCTTTTTTGGCATCTGAAAAACTTGCACAAGTTAATCAAGCCAAACAAGCTTTGAATTCAGCTAATACTAGTTTAATCTTAGCTGATAGTAAGTTTCAAAAAGATCTAGAGGAGGTCAAACGCTATCATCAATTATGGCAGCAAGGGGTGATTCCGGAAGTGAAGTTAGTAGAGGTAGATAGGCTTGCTGCTGAAAGTCGTAAGCTGCGAGCACAAGCTCAAGCTGATATCGATTTATCAAAGGAGCGACTACAAGAACAACAGCAGAGCTATCAAAAGTTGCTGCAACAAAGTCAATCTGATGGCAAACAGGTTGAATATAAGCTGCAAGAACAACAGGGCAATCAAGAAAGCCTCCGGCGTGGTGGGGAACTAGCCTTACTTAAAAGTCAGGAACAACTGAAGGATTTAGACGGGCAAATTACTATCCTTAAGACAGAAATGACCCAGAGCCAAAGCCAAATCTACGCATTGCAGGTGCAACTAGAGCAACGAATTGTTCGATCGCCTGCCAATGGCACAATTTTCCAATTCCCCATCCAGAAAGCTAAAGCTTACTTACAACCAGGGCAATTAGTGGCACAGATCGCTCCCCAAGGTTCTACTTTGATTCTGAAAGCTCAGATTCCCAATCAAAATAGTGGATTTTTGCAGGTGGGGATGCCAGTGAAGCTGAAGTTTGATGCTTATCCTTTTCAAGATTATGGGGTGGTTGCCGGTCAACTGCGTTGGAAATCACCAGATTCTCGGAAATTGGAGTCTGGACAGAGTCAATCTGAGGTTTTTGATCTAGAAATTGATTTGGAGAAAACTGTCATCCAGGCTCAGAATCAGCGAATAGAACTGGCCCCAGGGCAAACTGCTACGGCGGAGGTGGTTGTGCGACAGCGCCGGATTATTGACTTTATTCTCGATCCTTTTACGCAGTTGCAAAAAGGCGGTCTGAAGCTTTAAGCACTGCTTTGCGACTAAATACAGCAGCCATAAATCATCAATAATAGGAAAAACTAATGTATCACGACACAAATATCAGCTCTGAAGAAATCATTCAACAAGTTAAGTTCTCTGGGCAGATGGCTAATATTTTAGGATCGATCGCTATCCATAAAAAAATCACTGATGCAGCGAAGACAAAAGGCATTGAGGTGAATGATGATGAATTACAGCAGGCTGCTGACCAACTCAGACGTGTAAACAATTTACAAAAAGCTGAGGATACTTATGCTTGGTTGCAACAACACTTGATAACACCAGATGACTTTGAGAAAATGGCTTACTTTGCAGTTTTATCAGACAAACTAGCTGAACACCTATTTGCTGAACAGGTTGAACCTTATTTTGCCAAAAACCAGCTTGATTATTGGCAAGCAATCTTATATGAAGTTGTATTGGATGATCAAGATATGGCTCAAGAACTTTACTTCGCCATAAGTGAGCAAGAAATGTCTTTTTTTGAGGTAGCCAAAAAATATGCTCAGGATACCGAAATACGTCGTAAATGTGGCTATTTAGGCTTGCTTAAGAAAAAAGACCTAAGACCAGAAATCTCAGCATCTGTTTTCTCCGTAAAACCTCCTCAGCTACTAAAACCGTTACTAACCGCTGATGGAGCACATCTAATATTGGTGGACGAAATCATTCAGCCATCTCTTAATTTAGATTTTAAAAAAAATATTGTCTTAGAGCTATTCTCAAGTTGGTGTCAAACATAGATGACAAAGAGTGGTGATAAATCTGATTTGACGACAAAATACAGATAGATATGTCGATTGTTCTTGTGGAAATTGATCAAAGCAAGCACTTTTTTGATTGTAAATCTGATAGATTATTTTCAGTCGGTTCAGAATAACTTAGAAAGAACATATCGAGGGAAATCAAAATGTCTAAACTTCTAATAAAGGATTTAAGTACTAGTTATGAAGGGTTCATAGATCTATCTTCGGATGAACTTCAGATTATGGGTGGGACTCCTAATCCTTTTATTCAGGCTAATCCTATTCTTGCACCTGTGCTTCTATTAGGCGCTGCATTTGCAGTTGGTTATTTGACGGGAACCGCCATTAATCAGGTGGTAATTGAGCCATTTCAGCAACTCATAAGAGATTTGTAAGAATTTAGGTGATCTATAGCTTTCTTCTAGCAAAGATCTCAGAATCTTAGCAGATGAAGAAGAATCAGCCTGTTTTTAACAAATAATGAAATAAGTGACTTTTGAAATACTTTGTTGAGAGTCACTTAAATGAATATTTTCAGCAAAATGCTTATAATTTATGGTTACAAAGATGACTCAAATTTCGATTTCTGACTTGTATGACCAATTAGAATTTTCTTTTAAAAAGGATGACCTGATTAATTGTGCTTCGGAGGCACACCTTATCTTAGGAGGAAGCGGCACTGTTTCTTTCGCTTACAAAGATTATGAGCCAATCATAGAACCTGTAGAATTTGGACCGACAGATGATCCTATAGTTTATGATCTACTCAGAAAACCACGAAAATAAAGAATAACTCAGGTTTAAACTTCTGAGTCAACAGCATCTATCAAGCGGCGTCTCATAATTAGTAGAGTAGTTATCGGCTAAATAATTGATACGTACTCTGTTATTAAAAATACATAAAGAGATGTAAAGCATACCTTCCGACTGATAAAAATAATTAATACGAGAACTAATAATTGTGACTAATATATCTATTTCAGATCTTAATGTAGAAAATTCTGAATCTACATTTGTTTCTCTCAAACAAGCAGAAATTGAACTTGTTAAAGTATCAGTTTCGCGCGCACTTGATGTCCGAGGAGGTTTTATGATCGTTGATTCTGTCCCGATTGGTACTGATGGTTATAAATCACCAGATATGATCTTTACACCTAGTCTATAAAAGTACATTTTATGCCTTCTGTAATCAAAGCTCTTCCTCTTTGTCCTAGCTCCCGACCAGAGGTTAAAAATAGTCTAGCTTTTGGTATTGTCGTTGGATCAGCTAAAAAACCTCGCGTAGCTTATCTTTCTGAGCCCCAGGCCGTGACAGATCAGCTACTATCGATTGCCAAGCCTGTAACACCAACTGAAGTTTTTCGATTTGCTGCTACTTGTGCAGAAAGAGATTGTGAACACTTTAATGGTTCTGACTGTCAACTAGTCAAGCGAATCATCAATAAATCACCTATGGTCGTAGAAAATCTGCCTTCTTGTCGCATTCGGGCAGATTGTCGTTGGTGGCAACAAGAGGGAAAATCAGCTTGCTTTCGCTGCCCGCAAATTGTTACGGATATATACAATTCCACAGAGTGAAACTGCTTAGTTGCAGCCTTCCTATAAACATCTGAGCTTCAATCAGATCTCTAAGACAATAGCTATTACTCACTCCAAATGTAATGAAATAACTATTAGAGATTTACCTTGCTTTTATGGCAAAGATGATTTTATTAGCTACAAAAAATAGTTGACTTCTAAATTATTTGTGTAGTACTATGATTTCAGGCTCACTACAAAACTGACTTAATTAAGTCAATACAAACAATTCTGGAGAATTAAACATGACATCTTTACTCATTAAAACACTCGAAAAACCCTTTGAAGGAGTGACTGATATTTCTGAAGAAGAACAATCCTTAATCATGGGAGGACTCTGTTACTATGGAGGAATATCATATAGTCCAGGCTCGACCGTTTCTATGCCTTCCCCAAATGGAGGAGACGTTGTTAAAACCTGTCAGCCGGATGATACATGGAAAAAATCAATTTAAAGATAGCTCTTGTTGGATGAGATTTATAATTTAAAAGTTTTAAACCTCCTAGGCTCCTAAGTCTTTGATACATTCGACAATTACTAGAGATATTAGGTTACAGCACTTTCAAGCTTTTTGATATACATCAGTACTTCATAAAAACAGAAATTGTCGTAAGGGGTAATAATAATTACCCCTTTAACTTCTTCTTTAGTTAACTTAACAACAAGGACTAGTTACGAGAGTGATCACTTATTATCAGACTCGACTTTCTTAAGCAAATCTATTACAATCTGGTAAGATTTCATATTATTTTGTTGCTGAAAAAGATATGCTGCACGACGTAGATCTTTTATAGCCTCTGTTATTTTTCTTAACTTGTTATATTTGAGTGCTCCACGATTGTTATAAGCATAAGCATAATTAGGATTGAGTTCGATTGCCTTATCATAATCTGCTAAAGCTCCCAGACTATCATTCAGTTTATCTGCCTTTAGAAACCCACGGTTATTATAACCAAGAACAAAGCTAGGATTAAGTTTGATCGCTCGATCATAATCTGCCAACGCTCCTCGTGGATCATTGAGTTTATCTACTTTTAACACGCCCCGATTGTAATAAACACCAGCAAAGTTAGGGTTAAGTTTGATTGCTTTATTGTAGTCTGCTAATGCTCCTGAGCTATCACTCAATTCATCCGCCTTTAAAAGCCCACGATTGCTATAAAACACCGCCACTGTAGGGCGGATTTTGATCGCTTCATTATAGTCTGCCAATGCTCCTGAGCTATCATTAAATTTATCTGCCCTTAAAAATCCGCGATTATTATAAGCATAGGCATTATTAGCATTGATTTTAATTACCTGGTTGAGATCGATTAATGCTCCTTCTGGATCGTTTAGATGATTAGCCTTCAGTAAACCACGGTTATTATAAGGTCTAGGATTCTCAGGATCTAGCTGGATAGTTTGACTGTAATCAGCTAGCGCTTTGGCATAACTCCCAAGTTGATCATAAACATAGCCGCGTATTAGATACGCTATGTCATATCTTGGATTCAGATCAATTGCTTTAGTCAATAGGGCAATCGCCTTTATCTTGTCTCCCCGAACGTTCTTAGGATTGGGCTCTAGCGCTTTATTAAAACCCAAAATGAAAAATTCATCTGCTGTAGTTGGTGCTACAGCTTGCCTGATGGCTGGCCGATCGATTCCTAAATCAATGCCTAATGTTTTTGATCCTTGAATCAGCCAATTAATTGGAATACCTCGGCTCTGTCCACTTTTCTGATCTAGTCGTGAGTAATCATCAACATCTGTGCCTTCCCTGTACCTGTCTCCACTACCATGAATTGCAACGACCTGCCCTTGGTTGTTAAACACCCCACTACCACTCATGCCTAGAGCAGTATTAGCTTTGTAAATCACCGTGTAACCTCCACTGTCTTCTGCTAAACGTTTATTAGTCGCAGCAAAAATCTGGCCATTCTCAAAGGAAAAGTCTCCATTATTTCTTGGAAAGCCAGTAATATAAACCTGATCTTTTGTTTTCAAACTATTGAAGTTAATTAATTTGGCTACTGGGTAATTATTTTTACTCCGAAATTGCCCTACAGCTAAATCTAGTTCATCAGGTAATATTTTGATTGCTGTTGATCGAACTTGATGACGACGACCATCGGGAGTGATTACGATATAAGCTTCATTAGCAGGTGCTTTAGAACAAATATCTTGGCCACAAATTACATGACGGTTGGTGGTAAAAGTATAGAGATCGCCTTGTTTTTTAATAACAATACCAGAACCTAAAGTTTTATTTTCTGACGATTTTACTTGTATGGTAACGGCTTCGGCTATCTGCTTTACTTGTTGAGGGGGTAGCGCATGAGCAATGACAGTAGAGATTAGGACAACAGTAGCCGTACTGCCAAAAATGCAAGAGAGTTTCATTATTCCAGGTACCTATAGAAGTATGAATCTTTTTTGCTACAAGTGATCAATCAAATATTTCGGAATCCGCATAAATTCTTAATATTTTCAACAAAGCTCAAATTAGTTTTTATTTTCATCTACAACTTTATTCAGACATAAATAAGTTAGAAATGTCTATGCCAAAGCAACTTTTAAATAAATTTACTTATCTTTCTCGATTCGTATTTTAGTAAAATGTGTCCCAAATCTTTTCTAGGCTTGGCTCAAACTACTGAAATATAAAATAGATGTTTTCTGTCAATCATAGAATAAAACATGTGCATTTATGTCGATTATTATTTCCAAGCAGTAGTAATTTTAGTTGAGAGTTTGATAGATTGTCTTCTAATGAGTTCAAAAGATGGAAATGGAATTGCAAACTTCGTCTTTTGTACTATTTCAAACCCTATAATCAATTTATTAAGGAGTATTTTATGTCTATCTTGAACGTGCAAGCTTTTTACATCAGGCTAGAAAATGATCTAACTTTTCGTTCGCAAATTGAACAAGTGAAGAGCAAAGATGAATGCAGAAAAATTACTAAAGCTGCTGGTTATGACTTCACCCCCCAAGAGTTTGAAGAGTATACTGCTCAATTACTTGAAGACCATCATAACAACCAAGAACTTCAAGACGTTAGCGCTCTAGAGTTAGAAGCTGTTGTTGGTGGGATAAGTGCATATCTTAGCGATCCTTCTGATCCCAACGATCCTTTTAATCCTGCCAGATACCAGTGCTACGGCGTTACTATGCCTCATATTTTACCGTAAGCAAGAGAATACTAATGAGTTACCGCAGAATTAGTTACGCTGTCTGGGAAATCACACTAAAATGTAATCTTGCTTGCCAGCACTGCGGTTCTCGCGCCGGTCAGGCAAGGAGTGAAGAACTTTCCACGGCTGAAGCACTAAACTTAGTACAACAACTAGCCGCAGTTGGCATCAAAGAAGTTACCTTAATTGGGGGAGAAGCCTTTCTTCGTCCTGATTGGCTAGAAATTGCTCAGGCTATTACCGCTGCCGGAATGATTTGTGGCATGACCACTGGTGGCTTTGGGATCACCTTAGAAACCGCACAGCAAATGAAAGCGGCTGGAATTCAAGTTGTCTCTGTCTCAGTTGATGGATTAGAAGCAACACACGATCGACTGCGAGGAAAACCGGGTGCTTGGCAATGGGCTTTTAAAACCATGCACCACCTTAAACAAGCAGGTATTCCATTTGGCTGTAATACCCAGATTAATCGTCTTTCAGCTCCAGAATTCCCCCGAATTTATGAGCATATTAGAGACGCAGGCATCTTTGCTTGGCAAATTCAGATGACAGTGCCCATGGGTAATGCAGCGGATCACACTGATATCTTATTGCAGCCTTATGAACTGTTAGATGTCTATCCGATGATTGCTCAAGTGGCTGAACGCGCTCAACAAGAAGGGGTTAGAATTCAGGCCGGGAATAATATTGGCTATTACGGCCCTTATGAACGGTTGCTCCGAGGTGGTGATGCTTGGACATTCTGGCAAGGATGTGGTGCTGGTCTTTCTTCTCTAGGTATAGAAGCAGATGGTGCGATCAAAGGTTGCCCATCGCTACCTACTACTGCGTACACGGGTGGTAACATTCGTGACCACGACCTCCGCACAATCATCGAAGAAACAGAAGAACTCCGGTTTAACCTTGGCGCTGGTACTCCACAAGGAATAGAACATCTTTGGGGCTTCTGCAAAACTTGCGAATTTGCAGAACTTTGTCGTGGTGGTTGTAGCTGGACAGCTCATGTTTTCTTCGACAAACGGGGGAATAACCCTTACTGTCATCACCGTGCTCTCAACCAAGCAGAGCAGGGTCTAAGAGAAAGATTCTATCTACAGCGGCCAGCCAAAGGTAAGCCCTTCGATAATGGTGAATTTGCCTTGGTGGAAGAGTCGATCGGTGTTCCTTTGCCAGAGAATGACCCACTCGGCTTCGCTACTGATAAAATTCAGTGGCCAGAGAACTGGCAGCTAGTAACAGAAATGGCTATTGCAGGAAGGTAATATGCAAGAGTTATCAACTATTCAGGGAGTGCCTCTGAAAGAAAATCGGCCTTTACTTCCACGTTCTCCGTGGCAAAGTCAGACCTGTTATTTACGCTTAGTGTTCAAGGCTAAAAAGGCTCTTGATCTTGCTGAGCAGAAATCTCAGTCCATGCAAAAAACTTAGCTATCTTAGAGGAAAATAAAATGTCTAGACTAAAAATATCAGATCTACAATCAAATCAGATAGAAATTTCTGATTTATCTGCTAAGGATGCAGCCAATGTAACGGGAGGTTTTGTGGGCTTCCAAATACCACCGATAACAGATTACAACAATCCCCCTCCTGGATGGTGCGTCCTTCCATATCCTGCGCCCAAACCTCCAACTAATTCTTAACAAACAATTATTAGTTGTTTCACGGCTGACCTTTATGCAATGGCTGATTGGCTCAAGCAGAAGGGCATTACAACGATGGCAATGGAATCTACGGGTGTTTATTGGATTCCATTGTTTCAAAGTGATCTATATTCTTTGCTACTTCCTGAGTTGCGATCGCACTATTATCTGTAGAGTCGTGGGTAACGCAACGCCAATATATCCCTCAAATGGACGATTTATTCAAAGTGGTAATGTCTTTAAGATCTGAATTTGGCTAAATCCACAAATTACAGATTAGGAAGCAGGTAATGGCAGATAACATAACTGTAGCAGGTGGGTGCCCCTTCCGTGGCACTCGCATTGAAGGTGCTCAGGGCTTAGGTCCAACCCTCGAAGATTGGTGGCCAGAGCGACTGCGGGTGGAGCTGCTTCACCAACAGACCGATCTTGCCAATCCGCTGGGAGCCGATTTTGATTACGCTGAGGCGTTCAACACTATCGATCTTAACGAGCTGAAAAACGATATTTTCGCGATGCTCAAAACGTCTCAAGAGTGGTGGCCAGCCGATT
>JANOXZ010000751.1:0-3840 GCA_031418695.1 Synechococcales cyanobacterium VAR_35_metabat_10 | reverse complement strand
GCCATGGTCGAGGAGCTATCAGCAAAGTTTGAAATGCCCTTGACGATCGAAGTCAAAATCATGGGGCAAGCATTGGAGCACACGCTGTATCAGCATCCTTTGTTTGATCGAGAAAGCCCCGTAGTTCTAGGTGGTGAATATATCACTACCGAATCCGGTACTGGACTGGTGCATACTGCGCCCGGTCACGGTCAAGAAGACTACATTGTGGGTCAAAAATATGGCTTGGCGATCTTAGCACCAGTGGATGGCAGCGGGCGTTTTACCGAAGAAGCTGGGGAATTCGCAGGTTTAAAAGTAGCTGATGATGTTTCTTACAACAAAGATAACGAACTACAATCAGTCAAAATCAGCGAAGGGAATCAGGCGGTAATCACTGCTCTAACTAATGCTGGAGCGTTGCTGAAGCATGAGCCTTATAGTCATAAATACCCCTATGATTGGCGCACCAAAAAACCCACTATCTTCCGAGCGACTGAGCAATGGTTTGCTTCGGTAGCTGGTTTTCGGGATGCGGCTTTACAAGCGATCTCTTCAGTTCAATGGATTCCCGCCCAAGGGCAGAACCGAATCACACCAATGGTGGCCGATCGATCAGATTGGTGTATCTCCCGTCAGCGCAACTGGGGGGTGCCGATCCCGGTGTTTTACGATGAAGAAACCAGTGAGCCATTGTTGACTGCGGAATCGATCAAGCATGTCCAAAAACTCTTTGCTGTGCATGGTTCTGATGCTTGGTACCAAATGGATGTGCAGGATTTATTACCCGAGAGCCATCGCAACAACGGGCGTAGTTACCGCAAAGGCATGGACACCATGGATGTGTGGTTCGATTCCGGTTCCTCCTGGGCGGCTGTGGCCAAACAGCGAGAAAACTTGGCCTATCCTGCCGATATCTACCTAGAAGGCTCCGATCAGCATCGGGGTTGGTTTCAGTCCAGTTTGTTGACCAGCGTAGCTAGTAATGGCATTGCGCCCTACAAGACAGTGTTAACTCACGGTTTTGTGTTGGATGAAAAAGGTCGTAAGATGAGTAAATCTTTGGGCAATGTGATTGATCCATTGCTGACTATAGATGGTGGCAAAAACCTCCAACAAGATCCCGCTTATGGTGCGGATGTACTGCGTTTGTGGGTGTCTTCGGTAGACTATGCTAGCGATGTACGTTTGGGCAAGAGCATCTTGAAACAGATGTCCGATTCCTATCGCAAAATTCGCAATACCGCGCGGTTCTTATTAGGTAATTTGCATGACTTTGACCCAGCAACTCAGGCGGTGCCGTTTGATCGGCTGTCGGAACTAGACCAATACATGTTGCACAGAGTAACTGAGGTGTTTGGTGAAATTACGGCTGCTTTTGATAGCTATCAATTTTATCGGTTTTTCCAAGCCGTGCAGAATTTCTGTGTAGTTGATCTGTCAAATTTCTACTTAGATATCGCTAAAGATCGTTTGTATATTAGTGCTTTAGACAATGAACGCAGACGCAGTTGCCAAACAGTAATGGCCGTGATTGTAGAGAATTTAGCCAAGGCGATCGCCCCGGTACTTTGTCACATGGCTGAGGATATCTGGCAATATTTGCCTTACCCGAAATCTCACGAATCGGTGTTTGAATCAGGCTGGGTAAAGCTGGATCCTCAATGGTCACAACCGGCGTTGAAAGACACCTGGCAACGACTACAAGATCTGCGAGATGGTGTAAACAAAATCTTAGATAATGCTCGGATGGAAAAGTTGATTGGTTCTTCGTTAGAAGCCCAAGTGTTGCTAAGTACTACTGATCCAGTAATCCACCAGGAATTGTCGCGTTTTGGCCATAGTGCTAACGCGATCGATGAGTTGCGCTATTTCTTTTTGGTTTCTCAGGTAAAACTGTTGTCAGACATCTCTGGGGCGGATTTTACTGGCGAAAGTCATGGTATCCAAATTGGGGTGTTAAAAGCGGATGGTCACAAGTGTGATCGCTGTTGGAATTACTCAGCAACTGTTGGTACTTATGCTGAACACCCGGCCATCTGCGATCGGTGTGTCAGTGCTTTAGCTGGTGAATTCTAATTCCAATGGATGGAAGCAGAGCTAGGCGGCATATACTATGTGCGATTTGGGATTCTTAAAAAAATCTGGACAAAAATTGCACATTAGTGTATGGGTAAGAGGCTGTGGTCAAATTTTTGCGCGAATAGCTTCTGCTACCGCACGCGCTCAACGCTGGCTCTGCTTGGATACTAGCTGATCAAACAGCTCCAGTCCGATCGAGCACAACAACAGCATTGAACAGTACCTAGAGCGATCGTAGAGTATCAGCAATTCATCTGAAAACGTTGTTTTAGCAGCGTCTTTACTTACCCCTTTCCGTACAGCAGCATAATTAACCAAATGGACGCGCCAGCCGGTGGAAGTCTATAAGTAAACCTTGGAACTACTGCGACTAAGCCACATTGGGTGATGGTAGTGAGATGCTGTTTGATGTTTGCGGCGACTTGGAATGGCCAGTATCGCGAGATTGAGGTCAATGCCGTAGAGACAGAGCCGTTGTTGGGGATGAGAATGCTGAAGGCTATCAGATTGCAGTTAGATACGATCGAAGGTGGCTTGGTTACGATCGAAGCCTTGACGTAGAGCAAGTTGTTGTCGTTCACGAAGTGTCTCTGGAAGAGAATCGCCCGATACTTCAAAAAGCTTTAGATAATAATCGATCGAGTCATGAGAGCTATTGAGCCAATAACACCTGGGTTCTGGATGTTTTATGTGTTCGATCGGGTTCAGCAGGCTATGAATACTTTGATCGAGTTGGTTAAGTTTTCTTAATACTATGCTAGAGGAATGGATTGTATGCTAAACTAAATTCCGCCAGTTTAATATGCCGATATGAGATGTTAGACTAGTATGGCTCATGGCCGCCCATCAAGAACATTATACCTAAAAGAGGCTAGTCTTTTTTTAAGACAGGAACTCCGAATACATCTACTAAGTTTAGGAGTCAGAAATCATGGCTTATGCTCATGAGATTAAATTTTTCATCAAGGATAGAGAGCTGTATGCTGCTTTGTTTGATAATCCGCCCCTTTTCTCTAACGAATTTTGGATTAAAAACATTCAAGCAAAAGAGCTAGGGATTTCAAAGTTACCCGAAAACTTAGAGATTGAAAGAAAATACAAGGTTGAAGACTTAGGGATTAAGCCCTTTCATGCCACCAAACCTGAGTTTGAGTTTATGAATAATCTAGCTGCGACAGCTTGGAAAAATGGCTCGAAACTTTTAATTGGAACTTATCTGTCTTGAGTTAATGAGTAATTTATCTTGAAAATTTAGACATCAATTGAAATCATGAAAGAGTTTTACGAGATAGTTAATTTAGTGACAGAGGAACAACGCCAAAACTTAGCCAAGATGACTAATTCAAAATTTGGTAGTTCTCCTGAAACTCTTTGCAATCACATTCGATATTTGCGCAGTGGGAGTATTGGCCAGCTCTTTCAAAATACTTCTTGGAAGCAGATTGTGACAGATGTTGCCGATCAGATTGGTATCAATTGGTCTGAAGTTCTTAATGGTCGTGCATGGAATGAATTACCAACTCAAGAAATCGAAGATGCGATTGTTATGAAGCAATTTCAGAACATGTTGGGACAATTAACACCAGAACAGCGGCAACAAGTTTTGCTGGATCTGAAACGAGAAAGTGACGATCCACATTTTGAGAGTTTTCTTCTAGGTGGTGGCGCAATGTTTGCAGCAAAGATGAGTGGTTTCGGCGTGTACTTGCTAGCAAGTACTGTATTAGGTAGTATCACGGGTGCTTTAGGAATTACCTTACCATTTGCGGTTTATATGGG
>JANOXZ010000750.1:0-12307 GCA_031418695.1 Synechococcales cyanobacterium VAR_35_metabat_10 | reverse complement strand
CAGGTTGTTCAAAGTATATTCATGACTGCACCACATTCTAGTACTAGCGGGCAGTTGACGTAATCGATTGATCGACTCTAACATCTGTGCCGGAGTGCCTTCAAATAATCGCCCACATCCACCACCAAAGATCGTATCACCACAAAAAAGTTCACCGGGCTGGTTATCTACCGAAGCAAAATAATAGGCAATGTGTCCAAGAGTATGACCGGGGATAAAAAATATTTGGGCGGTTTGGTCGGCAAAGGTTACTTGATCGCCTTCGTTGAGATATTTATATTGCTTGGGGATGCGTCCTCGATCGTTGGCACCGCCAGAGACAATGGCTCTGGGATATTGTCGCAAGAGACTTTCGATGCCCCCAATATGATCACGATGATGATGGGTGATCCAAATATTGACTAGCTCTAAGTTATTTTTACTCAGCCAAGCTGCTACAGGGGCGCTTTCGCCGGGGTCAAAAACAGTAGCCTGTTGCCGGGATCGATCAACCAGCACAAAAGCATAATTATCTTTGAGAATGGGAATGGTGACTATTTCCAAAATTCGACGGCTGCACAGCTAGCAAGATTCCTATTTATCCTAGAACATCCTGGTTCTGGTGCCGAACATCATCAAAGCTGATACTAATGGCGACGTGGTTCTTCTGTGGTGTCTGTCGCCGGAAAGGGATCTGGCGGTGGTGGTGGTGCTGGGATATCGAAATTTCTTGATGTCCCAGTAACTGGGTTGTAACTCAAGAGGAGTGTTGATAAACTCAGACCAGATAATGGCGCAATATCACGGATTTGATTATTGTCCAAGTAGAGTGTCGATAAATTAAGATTAGCTAGTGGCCTCACATCACTGATTTGATTGTTACTAAGAAAAAGATGTGGTAAAGATTTCAATCTTGATATTGGTGATAAATTAGCAATTCGATTGTTTCTGAGATCTAGAACTCTTAATCTATCTAAGTTGGCTAATGGTTGCAAATTACTAATCTGGTTGTTCCTTAGATCAAGGTTTTCCAGGTTACTTAGACCAGTTAATGAGCTTATATCTCTGATGGCATTATTAGCTAAGTAAACTTCTCTAAGGTTTTTCATCTCCGACAATGGCTCTAAATCAGAGATTTGATTGTTGCTAAAAAATAGCCACTCCAACTTATGCAAGCTAGCTAATGGTCGTAAATCACTGATTTTTTTGTCGTAAAGATTAAGTTTTGTCAATTTACTGAGTTTCAAATCAGCTTGCTGACAGTCAGTGGTTCCGACTTGTTGGAGCAAGACTTCGATCGTCTTTCGGGTATTTAATAACACCGCGTCTTTTTGGACACACCATTGAGCAAAGCTTTTACCAGTTTTAATGGAGCTAGCTTGAGCAGGTAAGGCTGAAAGTGCGACTAAGCTAAGAAAAATAATTGCTTGGCTGGCATTTTTCATTGGATTCAGGATGGATTTTGCTTTATTGCTAACTCCATAGATAAAAGACGCTGCTCAAATCATTTTGGGTTAGCTGGATAATCTATCTGCCTCCTCATTATAGTTTTGCTTTTTTGAAATACACCTTACGTTCTGTTAGGTGACAGATTTAAAGCTTGATAAACCAACGCATCCGATACATCAAATAGCAGAGAAAAGACCAAAGCAATACTGTAGCTGCTGCAAAAAGTACCGTATCGTGACCAGCACCAGCCCAGCCAAACATGGTTTTGACCAGATGTTTATAAATATTGGTGCCCTTCTCACCGCAAACATCCACATTGTTGTTCATAAATACCTTGATCATCAGCACTGAGCCAACAAAGGCAAACAACGGATTCAAACCCATCCATTCCAATGGCTTACTCAACTTGCGACCGATACCGCGTACATCGATTAATTCATAGCACAGTGCAAAAGTTAGTAATGCCCAGCCGCCCATAAACAAAACATAAGAGCTAGTCCACAGGGCTTTATTGAGCGGGAAAAACTTACCCCAAATCACGCCAATCACGATCGCCCCTAAAGCAAACATCGCCATTGAGCTGCTGTTGCTAGACCTAACCATCCGACGAGTTTTCAGCCACACCCCATTGAAATAGCCCAAAAGAACACTAGTGATCGCTGGTAATGTACTAAACAAACCTTCTGGTTCATAGCCATTCTTGCCCTGTCTATGAAAATGCGCTTGGGGAATAATATTTCGATCGATAAAAGAAGCAAAATTGAATTTTTTAGAATCCACATAGTTCATTACTTCCTTGGTGCCAAAAGTCCCTACCGGAGCATCGGGGGCAGCCACTAAAGCCAACAACAGCCAGTAGATTAGCAAAATTCCTCCAGCAATTCCCCACTGTACCTTGGGCGGAAAACGCAAAACAATTACAGCGGCGATCGCATAGGACAGAGCAATACGCTGCAAAATACCCATGAATCTTAGGGTCTGAAAATTAAAAATTCCTTTGCTGGAAATATCACAGAGAGCGTAAATGGTGCCATTGATTAACAGTCCCACCAAAAACAGCATGGCTGCCCGCTTTAGTAGTTTCCAATAAATTTCTTTGCTGGGTCGATTATCAATGGTGTACTTGGCAAAAGAAAGTGCCATGGCCATTCCTACAATATATAGAAAAAAGGGAAAGGCAAAATCGGCCAAGTTCCAGCTATTGTGCCAAGGAGCATGGTCAATCCATAAATAAAAGTTCTTAAAGATACCCAGACCCTTGAGCTGCTCTGGTGCTAAATCATTGGGAGCATTCAATCCCACCATATTTACAAAGATCATCATGGCCACAGTCAAGCCACGAAAGACATCCAGAGAGGCTAAACGGGGAGATTTCGCTACTTGTTCAGTCATTTTTCGTACTTGCTGAGATTGACTGGTATTGTAGCTTACAAAAGTCCTAATTCTCGCTTAAGTAAACTGATTGATCGCTCTCCCACATAACTTTCACTCTCTACCACCTTAGGAATTCGCATCAAATCTTCATGGGCATCTTCGATCGCCTTTTTCACCCGCGCCAGACTCGATCGATCGCTCACAATTAAATGGGCACTACGCACGATCGCCTTGAGCTTATAACTATCCGCTACCTGGCAAGTATTAATCAAAATTTCCTCGCCCCGCATACTGTAAACAATGGCCTCGGCGATCGCCAGAATCCCATCACTAACACTAACAATACCCACATGGCTGTTTTTGGGCACCGTTTTGAGTACTGCCAACTCTTTGCCATAATCTTGCAAATCTACCGGCAACACTCGTACTGTGCGGTTGGCTGTGATTGCTTCTACTGCACTGATGAAATAGCGACTGGTTACTACTGTGCCCGCATGGGTTTGAGCTAAGACTTCATCTAATTGTTCGATCGGTACCAACTGCACTGGTATGCCCAAAGACTGCTGTAACTCTTGGGTCATCAGCTCTCCGGCTCCAATATCATGCTGGGGCACCGACACAAATACTCTGGCTCCACAGCGTAACCGCCAGTCGATTTCGGCTAAAAATAGCTCGCGCGCTTCTCGCAGCGAAGCCCCATGAATCAACATCTTGTTCAGGCTTTCGCTAGATACTTCTTGAACGTTTTGCCGAATCTCAGAGACAGACAAGTCGGCGTTGCCACTTTCGTTACCCAGCGACTTCACGTAAATACCAGAACCAGCTACAGACTCCACCACTCCGGTGGTCTCTAGCTGGTTATAAACTTTGCTGATTGTATTGCGGTGCAGCCCAGTTTGCATCGCCAATTGGCGGGTACTGGGCAGCCGATGTCCTGGAGAAAACTGTCGGGAAGCAATGCCAAACAAAAGTTGGTCGTAGAGTTGTTTGGAAGCCGGAACATCACTGTCTGGCTGAATATGAAATTGCACTAAGCACCTTTCTTCGCTGGTGGCTTGTTACCGGCTGCTGGTAAAGCAGGAGCAGGCTTGGCGGGTTTAACTTTTGCTGAAGCACCCTCTGGCGAAAGAGTACCCATCTCTAGCAGTTCGGTAATAGTGGCAAAAGTATAGCCTTGAGCACGCAGTTGCCGAATAATTTCTGGTACGGCTTTAGCAGTGTTTTCATGATTACCACCGCCATCGTGCATCAAGACGATGCCGCCTGAAGTAGCTTGAGAAACCACGGTTTTAATAATACTTTCTGCCGAAGGGCGGCGGGGGTTGCTATCACCAGAATCGGCTGACCACATCAAAACAGTATCATTGCGTTGGTGAGCATAAGCTACCAAACCATTAGTTAATACCCCTCCTGGCGGACGAAAATAGGCAGTTTTGACATTGAGATATTCTAAAAGCATCTTGTTGGTATCTTCGATTTCTCGTTGAGCAACTGTGCCATCCATGCGGTGATACCAGTGGTGTTGGGTGTGGTTGGCCATTTCATGACCAGCAGCTACCACTTTTTTGGAGATTTCGGGGAAAGATTTGAGGGGCTGACCAATTACAAAGAAAGTCGCTTTCACATTTTCTTTGGTGAGAGTGGCCAAAATATTTTCGGTGGTTTGGGGCCAAGGACCATCATCAAAGGTGAGAGCTATGACTTTTTTGCCTTCTGGTAAAACCACGTCTTTGATGGTTTTAGCGCGAAATGGTGCGGGGTTCGCGTACTCTAATGGCACTTTGGCCAAAACTTTTTGATTGGCGGCGATCGAATCACCCACTCCCAGTTGAGCTAATGTTTCGATATTGGAGTTGCCCAACATTTGAGTGGCTCCAATAAAAATGCCAATTACAGCAGCGAGACTGGCCACGGCAAGTGCGAGGAATTTCAACAGCTTCTGGGTAGAAGAGTTAGTTAAGGGCTTTTTCTTGTACATGAGTATGCGTAGACGAATTTAGGGATCAGGCTCTGACTGGGTTTTAGGCTGATTTTTGGTCTTACTGGCAAACAATGCCCAGCTTAAATTGTCCTTATAGTATCATGCAGCAAAAATCTTGATCGTTGAAAATGCCAAGGTCGCTATCGCTATGTCCCATAGCCTTGAAGTATAATTCGGGGATGCTAAAGCCTGTCTGACAAATCTCTAGGACAGATATTATCTAGAGATATGCAGGCTGAACTTTTTCTGTAATTTCTCTCCTAATCTTATGTCGAGTAAATCTACCGTGTCTGCTTTTTCGATGGACGACTTCGAAAAAGCCCTAAGTGCCGAGTCTGTGAGCTTTGAAAAAGGCTCGATCATCAAGGGCAAAATCTTTAGCCACGATACCAATGGTGCCTACGTAGATATCAAAGGTAAATCTTTGGCTTTTGTGCCGATTGAAGAAGCTGCTGGTGGCTACGAGGTAGATTTGGATGCTTTGCTGCCGATCGGCGAAGATTTTGAGTTTATTGTGCTGCGCGAGCAAGATGCCGATGGTCAGGTGACGCTGTCGCGGAAAGAGTTGCAGATCAAATATGCCTGGGACAAAATTGCCGATATTCAGGCCAACAAAGAATCGGTCACAGTCCGCATCACTGGCACCAATAAAGGCGGGGTGACAGTAGATTTTCAGGGCTTACGGGGCTTTATTCCTAAGTCGCAGCTTACTGAGCGAGATCTAGAATCCCTGAAGGGCAGCAATGTGACGGCATTGATTATCGAAGCTGACCAGGAACGGAATAAGTTTGTGCTTTCTCAGCGTCAAGCCAGCCGCACGGCTAATTTTAGCCAGTTGCAGCTCGGTCAATTAATTACTGGTCAAGTGGTTAGCATTAAACCTTTTGGGGCGTTTGTCGATTTTGATGGCACTACTGGTTTGTTGCACATTAAGCAAATTAGCCAAGAGTTTATTCCAGATGTGAATGCGGTATTGTCGATCGGCCAAGAAATTAAGGCTTTGATTGTGACTCTGGATGAAGGTTCGGGCAAAATTTCGCTCTCTACCAGAGTGCTGGAAAACAAACCAGGCGAAATGGTCAAAGACCAATTAGAGGTGATGAATTCCGCCGATGCCCGCGCACCACGCGCTGCCCAAAAATTATTCGGTGGTGGCGGCGAAGAATCGTAGAAAATATATCTAATTCGTAGGGGCATTCTGGATTTTGAGCTTAGGTTGATACCTCTGCCACAAGGGAATGCCCCTATGGAATATTGGTTTCGATCATATAATCACCAGATTTGCCACCGGTTTTGCTCAGCAATCGAACACTGCTGATTTCGATCGACTTCTCGATCGCCTTGGCCATGTCATATAGGGTCAGCGCCGCCACCGTGGCCGCCGTCAACGCCTCCATTTCTACCCCAGTTTTGCCTTCAATATTCACTGTAGCTTGAATTCGGTATCCCGGCAGAGCTTCATCGGCTTGGAGATCGATCGACACTTTGCTAATTGGCAAGGGGTGACAAAGGGGAATTAAATTAGAAGTCTGCTTAGCCGCCATAATGCCCGCCACCCGCACCGTTGCCAGCACATCACCCTTGGGGGCATTGCCACTAGCGATTTGTTGTAAGGTCGTTAAAGACATCTTTACTAATGCCTCTGCTGTGGCCGATCGCTTAGTGACCACCTTATCTGATACGTCTACCATCCGGGCTTCGCCCTCGGCATTGAGATGGGTTAAAGAATTCACCGAAGAATTTGTTTGCATTTGTTGGAAAGGCTATGTTATTGTAAGAAACGCACCAGGACAAGTAGCTCAGTGGATAGAGCTTCTGACTACGGATCAGAAGGTCGGGGGTTCGAATCCCTCCTTGTTCATTGCTAAACAGATTAATTAATGGCGACATAGATTTAATATCTATGTCGCCATTGTTTTAGACTATTCCCACTCGATCGTGCCAGGTGGCTTAGAGGTAATGTCATAAACCACCCGGTTAATACCTTCTACCTCATTCACAATGCGGTTGGAGATAATTTCTAGCACATCATAAGGAACCCTTGCCCAGTCTGCGGTCATGCCATCTTCACTAGAAACAAAGCGCAGGACGATCGGGTTAGCATAGGTGCGTTGGTCGCCCATGACGCCGACGCTTTTTACCTCAGCCAGTAACACCGCAAAAGCCTGCCAGACGCTGTTATATAAGCCATGACGATTGACTTCTTGGCGCACAATTAAATCAGCATCCCGCAGAGTATTTAATCGCGCCGCTGTCACTTCGCCCATAATCCGAATCGCTAAACCGGGGCCAGGGAAAGGCTGTCGCTGAATGATTTCTTCTGGTACGCCCACAACCTTACCGACTTTGCGTACTTCGTCTTTAAATAACTTGCGTAGTGGTTCAATAAGTTTAAACTGCAAGTCTTTAGGTAAACCGCCCACGTTATGGTGGCTCTTGATTTTGACTGCAACTCTTTCACCGGTTTGCGGATCTACATTGGTATCCGCCGATTCGATTACGTCAGGATATAGAGTGCCTTGAGCCAGGTAATCAAAAGGGCCAAGTTTTTTAGATTCTTCTTCAAATACTCGAATAAATTCGTGGCCAATGCGTTTGCGCTTTTCTTCTGGGTCCACCATGCCTTTGATCGCATCAATAAACCGAGATCGAGCTTGCACATACTCCACTTTGATATGGAATTGCTCATTAAACAAAGTCACCAGTCTTTCTGGCTCTAGCTTACGCATGAAGCCCTGATCGATAAACATACAAGTAAGCTGATCGCCGATCGCCTGGTGCATTAAAAACGCCAAAGTCGAGGAATCTACCCCACCCGAGAGTGCCAACAATACTCGCTTTTCGCCAACCCGAGCGCGGATTTCCCGAATCGATTGTTCTACAAAAGCTTCGGTAGTCCAAGTCGGCTGACAATGACAGATGTGATAAACAAAGTTGCGAATCATCGCTGCGCCATCGATCGAATGCACTACTTCCGGGTGAAACTGCACACCATATAGTCTGCGCTCATGATTGGCGATCGCTGCGCAGGGAGTGTTCTCGGTATGTGCCAGTAGTTCAAAACCCTCAGGCAACTTGTGACAAGAATCTCCATGACTCATCCACATCGTGCTGCCTTCGTTTACATTGGTCAGCAAATCTGTGGGGTCATCGATATGAATGGCGGCTTTGCCATATTCTGCTCGATCGGCTTTTTCTACCAAGCCTCCAAGCTGCTGCACCATGAGCTGCATTCCATAACATACTCCCAAAACCGGGATGCCCATTTCCCAGATTGCTGGGTCACATTGGGGAGCACCAGTATCATAAACAGAGTTTGGTCCACCAGACAGGATAATTCCTTGAGGATTCAGGAGCCGAAGTTGCTCGGCGGTGGTGCGATAAGAAATTACTTCAGAGTAAACTTGGGTCTCTCGAATCCGGCGGGCGATTAGCTCGGAGTACTGGGAACCAAAATCTAAGATCAAGATGATCTGTTGTTGGAGTTCGTTTTTGGTGGTTGGTTCGACTAGGGTTGGGGTTTGAGTTGACACTGCGGGAATCTCCATCATCGCAAGGTTGATATGTAAGGCTGCGATCTCGTGGTTAGCTAAGGTTCTAGCGACGAGGAACCATGGGAATGGGGACTTATTATAGAGCGAATCTTAAATGTTTGATAAATATTTGATCGAATCTATCACAGAATGGCGTGAGATGTGGAGCAACAGTATCTTCATACCAACAAGACCGGCATCCATACGGAGATTTTTTACTCGTATTTAGGAAAGCCGAACTAAACAGTATTATTGAATGTTGATTCAGCTAAACTAAATAACCAAGCCAATATAAGACTAGTGACTTTATCAACGTAGTATCTTGATTTCAATAAATAACTAAAATCAATCCGTTGAATTACTGACAGTGAAAATACTCACTTGATTCAATTATAAATAATAAGCTATTTTCTAACCAGAATAATCGCCAGAAAGACTGCCCGACGAGCCATATTTCAAATCAACTTCAATTTACCTAGATCTAAATAATGCTTTTCTTCTACTTCAAATAGAGATCATTGTTCATGATTAGGGTATTTTAAAAATAGATATTCTACGGATTTCATGGATAATAATTCACCATTTCAATAGAATTTCTGTCTGTCAAGCTTCGGATCTGATATGCACCCTGAAATCAACCCTTTTTTATTGCTAACACAGTTATCTAGTGATCAAACGACTGGCTGTTTAGAAATAGTTTATAAATCAACCACCTGGAATGTTTTCATTCGATTTGGCCAATTATTGAGTGTCGATTGTTCTATATTGTCTTTGAATCAACTGCTACAACGCCTACGGCAAATGGGTTGTGAAGCAGCAGCTCAAGCTGTGGCCAGCAATCAGCACAATAATGCTCAGTCATCAACAGGTCTGTTGGTTTATCAAGAAGTAAATCTTTTGGCAGAACAAAGACTAATTGATCGCACCCAATTACGCAATCTTGCTCTAGAGTTGACCAAAGAAAGTCTCGAATCTTTGCTCTGGCTAACCAAAGGAACCAGCCAATGGCATCCCGATCGCTTGATGCCTGCAACCGCAATCAACAATGCCCATAACAGTTTAAAAATATCCAGCTTGCTAGATTATTATCAGCAACGCCTGACTATTTGGCAAAAATTCAGCACAATCATCGAGTCGCCCCACCAGCGCCCCTACTTAACCACCGAAAATCAAGCCGAAAATGTGGTACCCAGAGGCACCTTGTCAGCGACTGGTTTACATCAAATTTCTCAGTTAATGCGAGGGGTGAGCTTAAGAGAGTTGGGCATCTTACTGAAGCAAGACGAGCTAAAGCTAGTACAAATGCTTACTCCTTATATTCAGCACAATGTGATTTTTCTACGGAAGCCATCAGCACCATTTGATGCCCTACCAAATATTCCCAAATCAGATCTATCACCAACCAATTCAAATCAGCAAACTACAACATTTATCAATCAAAATTCTAACCAAAAAGTTTATCAAATCGCCTGCATTGATGATAGTCCACTAATCCTCGACGAAATTGAAAGATTCCTAGGGAAAACCGGAAGATATCAACTTACTAAACTCGATGAACCCGTGAAAGCTTCTGCGGCTATTTTACGCTTAAAGCCAGACTTGATCTTGATGGACATCACCATGCCTAATATCAATGGCTACAAGCTTTGTAGCTTATTCAGAAGTAGTGAGGCATTAGCAGATACTCCTATTATCATGGTGACTGGTAATAAGGGTTTAGTTGATCAAGTCAGAGCCAAACTAGTAGGAGCAACTGACTACCTTACAAAACCTTTTACTAAAGAAAAATTATTAGCAATAGTTGAAAAATATTTACCACAGTAATTGCACATATTCAGTTACTAAATGGGCACAATGATCTTATTACAATCTTGCTTTACAAACTGGTTGTAAATTATTTTCCAGATTGGAGTTTAAAGATGGCAAGTATTTTAGTAGTCGATGACATGCAGGCTGAATTAGAACTGATTTGTCAGTATCTCACCCAGGCTGGACATACCACTGTCACCGCTGTAAATGGTCAAGAAGCACTGCATCAAGCACAAGTAAACCGACCAGATCTGATCGTCACCGACTGGATGATGCCAGTAATGGGTGGGTTAGATCTGGTGCGTCAACTTAAAAAACAACCAGAAACAGCCGATATTCCAATTATTGCTTGCACCGCAAAAAATCGGGATGTCGATCGGATGTGGGCCATGAAGCAAGGAGTGAAAGTTTACCTGACCAAGCCCTACACCGCCGAAGAGTTAACAACGGCTGTGCAAACAGTCATCGGTTAAAAAAATGACAACTAATACTACTCTTGCTCGCCTACAGCAGCTTTTACCTCAATTATTTCAGCCCGTCCAAGTTACGGGCGATCCATATCTGCGTTTCCAACTAACGCCAGAAATTCCGGCACTGCTATCAATGACCAGGGTACAAGAAGCATTAGTTGTCTCGGCTAGCTCTATTTCGCCTTTGCCTAATTTGCCCGCTTTGGCGATCGGCATCATGAATACTCGCGATCGGGTCTTTTTAGTGATCGATTTGGCGCAGCTTTTGGGTTTAGCACCCCTACCAGTCAATCCGCGTAATTATCAAGTCATCGTCATTCAGTCATCTGACATAGATGCTGATGGTAGCGAATCTAAAAAATACATTGGTCTAGCGGTGCAGCGCGTGCGCGGAGTTGCTCGGTTTGAGACAGAACAGTTGCAGTCTCTAACGGAGGATTTTCCCCACTGTTTAACCCCTTACTTGCTAGGAAGTTTTGGCACAGCGGCAGATCAAATTTTGGTTTTGGATACGGAAGCAGTTATTCAGGCTCCATCGTTGCTCAAAAATCCGTTTATCCCCATCAAACCAAAATAGCTGAATGCTTCAGTTTTTTTGAACAACTTATACTTATTAGGATCGAAACCGATGACCAGCATCTTGCCCCCAGCAAACGAAGATCACAATTTATCTTCTATTACCCAAATGTTAGAGTTTACGCCTAGTTCGACCAAATGGTGGCAACAGCCAGCACGGATTTGGAATGATCTTTCGATCCGCGCCAAGATCACCACCTTGTTGGTGACAGGTGCGGTAGTGCCAGTGGTGATTGTAACCCAAGGGATAGTGGGCTTGTCTAGAGAAAACGCCTTGGGCGACCTCAAAGATAGCTTGAAGACCAAGCTGCTGGTGCTGGAAAAATCGGTCAAATCAGAAACCCGCCAAATTGAAGATAGTTCTAATATCTTGGCGCAGTCGGTCGCCGCCGCTGGCATTAACTTAGATGATGCTGCTGTAGCTAAGTCTCAGCAAGCTAAACTAGCTACTTTTATCCAGGCGGCCAAAGCCCAAAAATCTAATGCCAGCTTCTATTTAATTACCAATAGCAAAGGACAAACCATTGCCCAGTCGGTACAAATAGTAAAAGACGATTTTTCTAAATATTCACTAATACCGACAGATCAACCTGCCAATCAAGTCAGCTCAACTCAGTTTATTCCGGTCGCTAGTCAAGCTGGTATTGAGTTAAGTGAAATTGGTATTGTGCAAGCCGCCTTGACCAACTCTCGATCGCTCTCAGGGATAGAATTAATCAAAAGTCAGTCACTACAAAAACTAGGACTATCCCCACAAGCTAATATTGGGATCCGAACCCAAGCTACCACTGGTTTATCGGAAGCAAAAAAACCCTACCCAGAAGGCACCTTTAATGTAGATGGCGGCAAAGCCGGTTTGGTATTAATGTCGGTGCAACCAATTAAGCTCAATGGTCAGCAGGTCGGCACCGCCATTGTGGGCACCTTGGTTAATCGCAACTACGATATTGTCGATAAACTCAAAAGCGAGACAGGGGTTTCTACTGCCACCATGTTTGCCCAAGATTGGCGGGTTAGCACAAATGTCCCCTATAGCGACAAAACCACCAGAGCCGTGGGCACCAGAGTATCTAAAGCTGTTGCAGATACAGTGTTAAAAGAAGGCAATGTCTTTTTGGGTGATGCCAATATTATTG
>JANOXZ010000749.1:0-2090 GCA_031418695.1 Synechococcales cyanobacterium VAR_35_metabat_10 | reverse complement strand
CTGGATTTTGGTGCAGTCAAAGAAATTGGTACACTAGGTGGGACGCGGATTGGGGCACCAGATTATATGGCTCCAGAACAAAATAATGGTCAACCTTGCATCCAGTCAGATTTATATGCGATCGGACCAACATTAGTTTTTCTCCTGACTGGACGTAATCCAGGCGATTTTTTAGAGTTACAACCAGACGGCTACCGTTTGAATATTTCCCACTTACCCAACATCACACCTAAATTGCAAACACTGATCGATCGAGTCACTCAGAGACGAGTGAGCGATCGTTATCAAACTGCGGTAGAGTTAGCAGAAGCTCTGCGCGCATTGAAATCTTCAACTTAACTAACCCGATCGGCGAAATTTCAATTTCATCGGGGCATACTTGAACTTGGAGCTGTCAAACAACCGCCAAAATTCTGTGGCAATAGTCCTCAACGATCTGTTCAGATATATGTCAGAATGCAATATAGTCGCACCAGGAAGCAAACTTTGAGTAATTTAGATCGCTCTAGAACAGCTAAAAAATCTGCTCATCTGGGTAAGACCGAGGACATCCCCGCAGCCTTACGGAGTGGAGGTAGAGCTAGACCAAATCCTCCCACTGGGATGGTAGCACGCAAACAACTATCGATCGGTGGGATGGCAATCGGATTGGCAATATTGCTAGCTGGCGGGGCTACTTTGACTTGGCTCACAATTCCACACCAAGACTCTACAACATCTACTCAGAATAGCCCTCCATCCTCAACAACTGATAATTCTGGCAATTCTGCAACTAGTGAGCCAGCAACTACAGATAATGTTTTAAATCATTTGCCCTATACAGAAGCTCCAGATGCCGAACTAGCTTCAATTGGGAGTGGGTTGCGGATGCGCAAAGCTGCTGCGGTTAAATTTCAAGCGATGGTCGCCGATGCTCGATCGAGTGGTGTCAATATTACGACGATTTCGGCATTTCGATCGGTTGAAGATCAGAAACGCCTATTTTTTGGTGTGGGAGCCGAACGTGGACAACAGCCGATGAAACGGGCTGAAGTTAGCGCACCGCCCAAGTATAGCGAACATCATACGGGCTACGCAGTCGATATTGGCGACAGCTCCGTACCCGCAGCTAATTTAAATCAAACTTTTGATACTACACCTGCTTATAGATGGCTGAAAGTCAATGCCGCAAAGTACAGTTTTGAGCTATCTTTTCCCAAGGATAATATTCAAGAGGTTAGCTACGAGCCTTGGCATTGGAGGTTTGTCGGCGACATTAATAGTCTAGAGACCTTTTATAAAGCTCACAATCTCAAGGGTAAATAACTTGGCAATGTCCTCAACATATTGTTGAAGCTAAGTCGTCAGTCCAAAAGCAACTCGAGTAAGGCACAGTCCGAACGACGCACACCGTCGCGCAAACTCCGCAATATCATGCATTACAATACCCACTTCCGAGTTATTTGGATCTGGCTGAATTCACAAAACTTTATTTAAAATAACTGCTACAGATTCTCAATAACTGTGCTAATATCTTTTCAATAACTTATTGAGTATTTATCTCAATAAGTTAAAATCCTTGATCGAAGCAGGAAGTGCAGTAATGACGGGAACAGCAGTAAATCTACCCCTGCTAGCACCTTGGTGGGCGGGAAATGCCAGATTAACAAATCTTTCAGGACGACTCTTAGGAGCACATATCGCGCATGCAGGGCTAATTCTCCTGTGGGCTGGGGCAATGACTATCTTTGAAATTTCCCACTACGACAGCAGCCAACCGATGTACCAACAGGGGTTAATTCTCCTCCCGCATTTGGCAACATTGGGTTTTGGTGTTGGAACTAATGGTCAAACTATTGACACTAATAATTATTTAGTGATCGGTGCGATCCATCTGATTAGTTCTGCTGTGCTAGGAGCGGGGGGTCTTTACCACTCCATCCGTGGAGAAGCAGTCTTACCCCAAGATTCAACCGTCGCTGGTTGGTTTGGGTATGACTGGAAAGATACCCAGAAGATGACCACTATCCTGGGGATTCACCTGACTCTCTTGGGTATTGGTGCTTGGGCACTCGTTGCGAAAGCGATGTTTTGGGGTGGGCTATATGATG
>JANOXZ010000748.1:0-3995 GCA_031418695.1 Synechococcales cyanobacterium VAR_35_metabat_10 | reverse complement strand
TCAGGAGCTAAACATCATGCAATCTCTAAAACTTCAAACCTTCAAAAATATTCAAACTGGCAATGTCGCCGAGCTATTAATTGATGACTCTGGCTTGTGCGTCTACTACCAAGAAATTTGCGCCCAAGGGGTAGTAAAGGCCGGACAAAATCAGGATGAAATGTTTTGGGCTTCTTGGACTCCAGAACATGGTCTGAGTATGCTGATGACGAGTAAATGTCCTTGTCTAGACGATGCTCTGAGCGGATTAGAGACAGTCATGGAAGCCGAATTGGAATCTCAACCCTGGTATTCAGAAACCACAGGGTTTTAAGCGAATTACGTACTGCAAAGGGGGTAAGAAATTGCCCCCTGATTCTTCATGCACAATTATTTCAGGAATTAAACATCATGACTACTAGCTATAGCGCCACTGAAACAGCCAAATTTGTCCGGGTCGCTCTCAAAACAAACTTTCCTGGCATCAAGTTCTCAGTAAAGAGCAGCCTTCACACCATAAATATCTCTTGGACAGATGGGCCAATCACAAAGCAAGTTCACAACATCGCCAAGTACTTTGGCGGCATGAGCTTCGATGGAATGCAGGACATGGACACTTATCATAAACAGGAATTCAATGGGGAGCAGGTTAGTTTTTATTGCTACTCGCCATATACCAAAAGAAAGCTGAGCATGGAGCTTGCCACCAAAATTAAGGCATCAATGGAGCGTCAGCACATCCCTTGCCCTAGCTTGAAATGGTCTGACTACTATGAGTGTGCATCGTTCCAGACTAACGAGCTAGACTGGGACGGCGAAAGACGTTTTCATGAAAAGCTGCAATTTTTCACACTTGAAAATGTTGATACCTTGGATTTCTGGAGCGAAGCAGATGAAAACGGATGTCGTACTGAAAAGTCTGAATACGAGCTGTTGGACGAGGTGATGAGCACCAAGGAAGTTGAAACTGTCACTGTTCAACTAGAGCAGGAGCAGCCAACAGAGATTGATGATGTTTTCCAGCTTGATTTGACCGAAATTCTCGCAGCGCGTCAGGATCTGGACAAGATGCCAATTTATGACCCTAGCCGCGAACTAGTGCTAGTTGGAGGCTCAGATCGACCGGTAGAATCTGAAGTGATTGCCTATCGTCGATCGACCTATCAAGATCGTATTGATCGCCGTACCGCTGCCGCCGCTGCTGGTATCGTCAGACATCGTAATTTGTCTGATAGTTGCTACAACCGATCGCACTCCATGACAAGCTGCATCCCCTTTGGTCAGCCGATCCTTATCGGTCATCACTCCGAGGGCAGAGATCGCCGGTACAGAACGAAAGCTTGGAACATGATGGGGAAATCCGTCAAGCATAGTGATACAGCCAGCTATTACGAGGACAAGCTACACTCGATCGAAACCAACACCGCGATAAGTTCTGATGATCCCGACGCAATCACCAAGCTAAAGCGGAAAATCGAAGCCGCTGAATTAAGCCAGGAACGGATGAAAGAAGCCAATAAGATTATCAAATCTGCCAAGCTTTCTACTGAAGAAAAGGTGCTTTGGCTTCAGGAGAATAACCATGAGCCAAGCTTACTGGCTGGTGACTACATTGGGCGCATTGGTTACGCTGGGTATCAGCTTTCTAACAACAATGCCAATATCCGATCGATGAAGCTGCGACTAGTTGACCTTGAGGAGCAACTACAGCGCGCAGAGGCAGCAGATACGGAGGAAACTGATTATCCTGAGCTTGGTCTAAAGGTTGTCCATAACAACTTAGAGAACCGTATACAGATAATATTCCCCAGCAAACCTTCTGAAGCTGTTCGATCGATACTCAAAGGCAGTGGTTTTAAGTGGGCACCATCTCAAGGCGCTTGGCAACGCAAACAAGGCGGTATGTCCGGCTCTGGCCTCTATTGGGCTTTACAGCAGCTACGGAAGCTAGCCGGTGTTTCATGATTCTCCACTTGGTAAAAATCCGCTGATAGCTTAATTGCTGTTGGTGGTTTTTTTTGAAACAGGGTAAGTTTGTTCGACAAAGCCGAAGTGAATTGCACGTATAATAATGTGATCCCCTTGGGGTTGCTTCACGGAGTACTGATGACCATGACACAAGCTACAGACCAAGATATTCGGGAATTGAAGATATCGATCGATGCTAACAGCAGAGCGATCGATGCCCTTGCCAAAGGAACTGAATCAAATACCAAAGCGATCGCTGACCTTACGGCTTCAGTTAGCGGGCTAAGGGAAGAAATGCGTGTCGGTTTTGCCAATGTAGAAACTAGGCTTGCTGATGTGAGAGGGGATATCAAGGTTCTAGACAATCGGCTAGGAAACCTAGAATCAACCGTTCAATCAACAGCTCAAAAACTACCCGATCTTGCTGAAAAGGTTGGGGAACTTAAGAATTACAAGCAAATTGCAATAGTAATATTTACAGCATCGATTAGTAGTGCAATTGCTTGGTTTCTTCGTGGCGGCAAGTTCTAGCACTGCCAGATATCTTGATATGCCAACCACCGATAGCCTCAAAGCTAGCGGCTTCAAGTGGGCATCATCCCAAGGTGCATGATAATGGAAACAGGTTGGTATATCTGGCTTCTACTGGGTTTTGAAACAATTGAAAGAACTTGGTTAAACCCTAAGAAAGCTATATGGGGCTTGATTAATGTAGCGACGACCTAATCAGCATCTCTCCGTGAGTAATTGGAGCATGTGCAGCCTCAGCCGCCAGCTAATTCACGGAAAAAGACGCTTGGTATCACTAGCAGTTGTTTTAGAACTTATACAACTACAATTTATGGTCTTTGTGTTACTGCTAAAAGTGTGATAACTCCTTTCTTTTTACATCTTACATAGTAAGAATAACCTCCAGCTATTATAACTTTTTCAGTAATCGATACTCCGCCTTCAGCTCTGCATAATGCTTGATAGTACGATGCTCTGCTGTTATCTTGAGCCGCAGATGGTTTGCTAGTGAGAATGGTAGTTACTAGTAACAAGCCAGAAATTAAAATATTGATTTTCATTTTTTTATTTTTCATCAAAAACTCCGGGATCTACAAACCCAATTTATAAATATGATTTTAATGCGGATGATCTCTGTATTTCAACGAAGATTTCCATTTCAATTCTAAAATACCATGAACACCACCAAAGAAAACCAATGAGCCACCTACTCGGCAACCTACCGAACTTCTGAGAACCAGCGTGTTCACCCCCGGTAAGTAGATGCCATCAAACCAGAAGATTGATTGTCGATCGCCTCGCCTGCACCAAAGACGATCTATTCTTCTTGAAATACCAATTGTCGTCCCTGGCCAACCCCAGGGATTCTTTTTGTCCGGCAGAGCCTAAGCGGGTTGACCTTAATTCAGCGCGGCAAACATGCTCAACCAGACACACATAGCTCACCTAAACAGCGAAGGCTTCACCCCGGAAGCGATCGACCGCCTTCAAACTTGGGGTGTCCGATCGATCACCAACCAAGAAGCAAAGAACCTCGGGATTGCCTACCAAGGCTATAGCCCATCTGGCCTCTGGTTCCCCTTCCACAATAACTTTGGCCAGCTTCGGTGCGATCGATTCCTGCTGAAGTACCTCTCCCCCGGTGGCAGTACTGCAAGTCCTTGGAATCCTAAGACAGCAGTTGTCACCGAAGGCTTTAAGGATGCCGCTGCTGGGACGTTGATGGGCTTGATTCCTACCACTGCGATTGCTGGTGTCACCCACTATCGATCGCTTCCTCAACGTGGTCAGACAGTGGTGTTTGATTCTGATGCCACCAGTAGCCCCAATGTTTTCACTGCCTTGGTGAGAGCTGCCATCTTTCTGGGTGGTAAGGCGGTTGCTATTCCTCAAGACTTTGGGCAGAAGGCGGGACTGGTGGAGTTCTTCCGAGAGTTCTCGCCTTCTGCACAGCCAGACGCATATCAAGAGCTACTAGCAACTGCTATGACTCCTTTAGAGATGCTGTATCACCTGCCCTCCCAATGGCAAGATTTGTC